>CAYMXG010000042.1:0-12079 GCA_964394115.1 uncultured Enterobacteriaceae bacterium
CCAACGACCCCCACCATGTCAAGGTGGTGCTCTAACCAGCTGAGCTACGCGCCTGTTGAAAACAGTTAAAAGTGCAAAGTAACTAACGTGAAAAGTTAAAAACTTCAAGGATTAACTCTCCTTGGAACTCCTCAATTTCTTTTCACGTTTAAGGAAACTCTGATTAATTCGTCATTCCCGCGAAAGCGGGAATCCAGTGTCTTGATTTTGCCGGGTTCCCGCCCCCGCTTTCGCGGGGGTGACGTTCTTATGCTGGAACGACGATTACGATATAAATCAGCGTTTCCTTTACTTTTCACTACTTCACAGGGGCGCCAAGGATACCGGCCCGGCCCGCCCCACTCAAGGGGAAGAAGGCCCCGCCCGACCCGCGGTTTGCGCCTCCACCACTGCAATGGCAGTCATGTTCACCAATCCGCGCACCGTCAGTGCATTGGTGACGATATGCACCGACCGCGCGGCGCCCACGAGGATGGGGCCGATGGTCACGCCGCCGCCAAGCACTTTCAGCATGTTGTAGGCGATATTGGCCGCATCCATGTTGGGCATGATGAGCAGGTTTGGCTGCCCCCTGAGCGTGGAATTCGGTGACACCTTGGCGCGCACCTCCTCCGACAGCGCCACATCCGCCCGCATTTCCCCCACGACACCCAGGCCGGGGTCCTGTTCGCCGATGAGACGCAGGGCGTCCCTAACCTTGCGGGCGGAATCATCGTCGTGGGATCCGAAATTGGAATGCGACAGCAGCGCCACCCGTGGCTTGATGCCGAAGCGGCGCACGCACTGGGCCGCCAGTTGCGTCATTTCCGCGATGTCTTCCGCCGCAGGGTCCGGTGTCACGTGGGTGTCGCAGACAAAAAATGTGCCGGTAGGCAACACCAGTACATTAACCGTTGACAGTTGCTGCACCGCCGGCGCCTTGCCGATCAGGTCGACCACCTGCCGCAGGTTATCCGCAAACGACCCGTTCCATCCACAGATCAGCGCATCGCCCATGCCCACCTGGAGCGCGAGCGCGCCAATGACCGTGGCATGGTCCGGAATCCTGGCTGGAGGGTTGCTTTTGTTGCCGGCCAACTCCCGGTAGCGGCGCAAAAATTCATTTGCGCGCGGGATATTCTCCGGATCGACCACTGTTACATCCTTGCTGAGATCCATGCGCAAACCCAGCTCCGCCGCGCGCTGGGCGATAACAGCCGGCCGGCCGACGAGGACGGGTCGAGCCAGGCCTTCCTCCACCGCCTGCTGCGCCGCCTGCAATATCGTGGCCTCCTCACCATCGGCATAAATGACCCGTTGCGGATCGCCCTTGGCCTGGGTGAAGACGTGCTTCATCAGGAAGCCGGTCTGGAACACGAACTGGATCAGCTTCTGGCGATAGGCCTTGAAGTCCGTGATGGGCCGCGTGGCCACGCCACTGTCCATGGCGGCCCGGGCCACCGCCGGCGCAAGGCGTACGATAAGGCGTGGATCAAATGGTTTCGGAATCAGGTACTCCGGGCCGAACTTCAGGTTGCCGCCACCGTAGGCCTTGGCAACCAAATCGGAGGTCTCGGCCATGGCCAGATCAGCGAGTGCTTGCACGCAGGCCAGTTTCATCTCGTCGTTGATGGCCGTGGCGCCCACGTCCATGGCGCCGCGAAACAAAAACGGAAAGCACAACACGTTGTTGACCTGATTGGGAAAATCCGAGCGCCCAGTGGCGATGATTGCATCCGGACGTGCCGCCTTGACCTCATCCGGCATGATCTCGGGCGTGGGATTGGCCAGCGCCAGCACCAGCGGCCGCGGCCCCATGCGCCTGACCATGTCCTGTTTCAGCACGCCGCCGGCTGACAACCCGAGAAATATGTCCGCGCCCTCGATAACCTCCGCCAGCGTGCGCGCCGGCGTGTCGACGACGTAGAGTTCCTTGATGGGATCCATGAGTTCCGTGCGACCGCGATACACGACGCCGATCACGTCCGTAACGATGATGTTCTCGCGCTTCAGGCCGACTTTCTGCAGCAGTCGCAGGCACGCCAGCGCCGCCGCACCGGCCCCGGAGGTCACCAGCTTTACCTCGCGTATGTCCTTGCCGACGACGCGCAGGCCATTCAGCACTGCGGCGCAGACTATGATCGCGGTGCCGTGCTGGTCGTCATGCAGCACCGGGATCTTCATGCGCGCCTGCAACTTGCGCTCCACTTCGAAACACTCGGGCGCCCTGATGTCCTCGAGATTGATGCCACCAAAGGTGGGCTCCAGGCTGGCGATGATGTCCACCAGCTGGTCCGGGTCCCGCTCCTCGATCTCCAGGTCAAAAACATCTATGCCGGCGAATTTCTTGAACAGGGCCGCCTTGCCCTCCATCACCGGCTTGGCCGCCAGCGGGCCAATGGCCCCCAATCCCAGTACCGCAGTGCCGTTGGTGACTACCGCCACCAGGTTGCCACGCCCGGTGAGCAGCGGCGCCTGAGACGGATCCCGCACAATCTCCTCGCAAGCCGCGGCCACGCCCGGCGAATAGGCCAGTGCCAGATCCTGCTGATTGGCCAGCGGCTTGGTGGCGTGGATTGAGATCTTGCCAGGCGGATCGCTACGGTGATACTCCAGCGCCCGTTCCCGCAATTCCTCTCTCATCCGCGTTTCCATTGCTTGCGCTCCTGTGTTGCCGCCATGGGGATTTCCAGTTCTGCCGCCTGTAACGCGCGGATCTCGTCGCGCAGATTTGCCGCCTCTTCAAATTCAAGGTCGCGGGCGTGGCGGTACATACGCTCCTCCATTTCCCGCAGGTGCTTTGCCCTGGCTGCCGGCGTCAAGGCCACATAGCTTGCAGTTTCCTCGGCGACGCGAGACACCTTGCGTCCCCGGCCGGAGACCTGGAAGTGCGCGCCTTCCATGATATCGGTGACCGCCTTTTGGATCCCCTTCGGCGTAATACCGTGTTGCGTATTGAAGTCGCGCTGCCGCTGCCGGCGTCGATCGGTCTCATCCAGAGCGCGGCGCATGGAACCGGTGATCTTTTCCGCATAGAGAATGGCGCGGCCGGAGAGATTGCGCGCCGCGCGGCCGATGGTCTGGACCAGCGTGGTTTCGGAGCGCAGAAACCCCTCCTTGTCTGCATCCAGGATGGCCACCAATGCCACCTCCGGCATGTCCAGTCCTTCGCGCAGCAGGTTGATTCCCACCAGCACGTCAAATTTCCCCAGGCGCAGGTCGCGGATGATCTCGACGCGCTCCACGGTCTCCACGTCCGAATGCAGGTAGCGCACGCGCACGTCATGTTCAGCCAGGTAGTCGGTAAGGTCCTCCGCCATGCGCTTGGTCAGCGTCGTGACCAGTACGCGCTGATTCAACGCCACGCACACATGGATCTCGGACAGCAAGTCATCCACCTGCGTGGCCACCGGGCGCACCTCCACCTCGGGATCCACCAGACCGGTCGGGCGCACCAGTTGCTCTGCGATCTGACTCGAGCGTTCCCGCTCATAGGGCCCGGGGGTTGCCGACACATACAAACGCTGCGGCGCCAGTTGCTCAAATTCGTCGAATCGCAAAGGGCGATTGTCCAGCGCGCACGGCAGGCGGAAGCCGTACTCCACCAGGTTCTCCTTGCGCGAACGATCGCCGCGGTACATGGCGCCCAACTGTGGAATCGTCACATGACTCTCATCCACGACCAGGAATCCGTCCCGGGGCAGGTAATCGAACAGTGTCGGCGGCGGTTCACCCGGCCTGCGTCCGGATAGGTGGCGCGAGTAATTCTCGATGCCCGCGCAATACCCGATCTCCAGCATCATTTCGATGTCGAACCGCGTGCGCTGCTCCAGGCGCTGCGCCTCCACCAGTTTGTCGGCGCCGATCAGGAACTGCAGGCGTTCCTGCAATTCCACCTTGATCGCCTCGACCGCATTCAGCACCGTCTGCCGTTCCGTGGCGTAGTGGGTCTTGGGATGGATGGTCAGGCGCGGAACACGCCGCAATACCTCCCCGGTCAGCGGATCAAACAATGCGATGGATTCGATGCGGTCATCAAACAGCTCCACGCGCACGGCCTCGCGCTCCGATTCCGCCGGGAAAATGTCGACCAGGTCACCGCGCACACGGTAGGTGCCCCGATGCAGTTCAATCTCGTTGCGCGTGTACTGCATATCCGTGAGCCGGCGCAGCAGGTGGCGCTGCTCCATGGGCTCGCCCCGGTCCAGGTGCAGCACCATCTTCAGGTACGCCTGTGGATCCCCGAGGCCATAGATGGCGGATACGGTGGCGACAATAATCGTGTCCTTGCGTTCCAGCAGGGCCTTGGTGGCGGACAGGCGCATCTGCTCGATGTGTTCGTTGATGGAGGCGTCCTTCTCGATGTACGTGTCCGTCGTCGGCACATACGCTTCCGGCTGGTAGTAGTCGTAGTAGGAAACGAAATACTCCACGGCATTGCGCGGAAAAAATTCCTTCATTTCGCCGTACAACTGCGCGGCCAGCGTCTTGTTCGGGGCCAGGATCATGGTGGGCCGTTGAATGGCGGCAATGAGATTGGCCACGGTGAAGGTCTTGCCCGAGCCGGTCACACCCAATAATGTCTGGTGCGCCAGGCCGTCGTGCAGACCGTCCAATAACTTTTGTATGGCCTCGGACTGATCACCGGCAGGCTTGAAGTCGGCAACAAGTTGGAATGAACCGGACATGGAGTGCTCTGTTGACAAGGGATCCGGGCAGTTTACACCCGCGCCGACCGCCGGTTGACCCATCACCGGGTCGCAATTACCATAGCGCCCCTTCTTTGCAGTGGGCACCGGCGGCATTTGGCCGGCAGGTGCAAGATCCGATTATTCCCCGGTAGCTCAGTCGGTAGAGCGGGTGGCTGTTAACCACTAGGTCGGCGGTTCGAGCCCGTCCCGGGGAGCCAATCTTCAAACTTTTCTCAGCAGATTTCCGTTTTGGGGCTTAACGCCAGGCCCGCGGCCAACGCCACCGCGGCCATCGTCCACACGACCACCGCTCCCGTCGGCAGATCCAGCATTGCTGACAGAATGATGCCTGCTAGATAGGACACTGCGCCAATCCCGTAACCACTCATTAGTCTTAGTCGACCATCCATGCGCGTCACGGCCAGCGCGGGGATGATCAGGCTGGCGAACACCAGGTAGATCCCCACCAGTTGCACGGAAGCGGTGACTGCAAAGGCAAAGATGACGTAAAAACCCAGCGGCCCGTTCAACTTTCCGCCAAACCAGATCCCGAGCAGCACCACGTATAACAGCGCGACCGGCACCAGCGATTGCCAGGTCGACCACAAAATCTGCCCGACCAGCAGATCCTTCAGATGCTCGCCGCCATGGGGATTCTCCGCCAGCAGCAATATGCTGCCGGTGGCGGCCAGCACGAACAGGATGCCAATCAGCGCCTCCTGGGATCTCGGCCAGCGCCGTTCGGTCCAGTGCAACAGACCAGCCGCCAGTAACGCCGCACCCACTGCCGCCAGTTGCACTTCCCAGCCGTGTTCGTCGCCACCCAGATTGCTGGCGGCGATGACGCCCATGCCAGCGATTTGGGCGATAGCCAGGTCAATGAAGATGATGCCGCGTTTCAAAACTTCCTGACCCAGCGGCACATGGGTACTCAGCACCAGCAAGCCGGCGGCAAACGCCGGCCCGATGATCGACCAGTCAATCAGATCCCAGGTCATGATTTCGCTCCCAGCAGACGATCCAGAATGTCATCGAACATGCGAAACAGATCGGTCGCCTGTTCGGTACCGCCGGGGGAAAGCGGCAGCACGACGGCCGGAATGCCACTGCGTTCCGCGAGCCAAATTGACGCCTTCTCATCCTGGAACGACGTGCGCACGATGAAATCCGCACCGCCCTGCCCGAACCGGGACAGAAGTTCACTGAGGTGCGATGCAGTGGGCGGAACACCCGGTAGCGGTTCCAGGTTGGCCAGTTCCTGCAACCCCAGCCAGTCCTCCAGGTAGGCCCACGACTTGTGGTGCGGGATGATTCGTTTCCCCTTTAGTGGCGCCGCCCGCGCGTCCCACCCGGCCATCGCCGTTTCCCAGCGCCCCATGAAATCCGCCAGCGCGACCGTGTAGACCGCGGCATTGGCCGGGTCCAGTTGCGCCATGCGCTGCGACAGCACCGGCGCGATCAGGCTAATGTTGTGGGGATTGGTCTGCACATGGGGATTGCCCTCGGGATGCAAGTCACCCTGGGCGCGATCCACACTGGCCGAGACCTCAAGTCGACGCACCAGTTTGCTGGCCTCCAGAAATCCGGGCGTACCCGGCTGCACGGCTGGGTTATTTCCCTTTGCCAAAAGCGCCGGCAGCCAGCCTATTTCCAGCTGTGCGCCGCTGCATACGACCAACCTGGCGCTGCGAATCTTCGCGATCAGACTCGGGCGCGCCTGGATGTAGTGAGGATCCTGCAGTGCGGTGGTGGCGCTGTACACATCCACGTGCCCGGAGCCGATCTCATTTACCAGCGCCGCCCACTCCGGCTCGCAGGAAAACACCTTCAAATCCGCGCGCGCGGACAGCGAAAACATCCATAACAGAAGACAAATGATGGTGCGTTGCATGGCAGTTCTCCCGCATCAGAATGCATGGGCGCCGTGGGCGCCGATGCTGTGGATGTATTGCAGGCCCCATTGCGAGTCACTGGCAAGACCGGCGTCATCGTAGGTGTACTGCAGCCGCAGGCGGCTGAATTCGCTGTTGGACCAGTCGAGCATGAACGTATAGCGTTTCGGATCAGACCCGGTCAGAGTCAGCTCCGTTCCCGCGAATGCCGGACCGGGGTCGTCTGCGGACAGGGCGTCAAACCGGGCGCCGATACGCCAGCGCGGGAAGGGTTGATACACTGCCTGCACATACCATCCACTCTGGTCGGTGTCATAGGCGCTGGTGACGTCACCGGGCAAGGTGTAACTGCCGTCTTCGTTGCGCCACAGGAATTCACCCTGCACGATAAGGTTCTTCTCTCGCCAGTTTCCGTGCGGCGACCACTTCCATACCAATTGGGCAATGGCCAGTTCCGTGTCACCGTTGAACAGCAGGGGCGCATCCCCGTTGCCTGATTCACGCTCCCCGGCCTCGGCGTGCAACCAGGACAATCCGGCGAGCCAACTGCTGCTGTCACCCAGGTCACCACCGCTGTGCACATAAAACGCGCGCGTGCCGAAACCGTGGTCCTTACTGCCCCCGGCCGGATAACGTCCGCCGCGCAGTACCTCACCGCCGAATTCCAGAAACAGATCGGTGGGCGCCAGCCACCGCAACTGCACACCGTCATCCAGGTATTGTTCGCCGAGAAAGGCCTGGTACGCCAGCGGCTGATCGAGAAAATCCCAGGCGTGGGCGTGGCGATTGTTCTGGTACCCGATGCCGGAGAAAAAGCGGCCGAAGCGCGCGGCGAACCCGGCGGGGAGCGCCGTGGTCTCGACCCATGCCTCCTCCACCTCGATTCCCGCTTCGCCGTCCTCCACCACGATGGGGGCCGTGAGCCAGGCGGTGAACTTGTCATCGACATTGGCGTTGATGATCAATTCCGTCTCGCCCAGTCCCAACCCTCGCTCCACCGGGCCAGCCTCACCCGCCAGCGGAAATCCGGGGATGCGATAGTCGTCCGGGTCATGCCCGTATCCCCACACCTGCCCCTGAAATATGGCGCCCAGGGCGGGATTGAAGGCACTGGCGGATGCGCCTGCCGACGCTGGTTCAACCGCCAATTGTGGCGCAGAGGTCGCTACGGGGCCGGACTGGGACTTTTGCTCCGCCGCAGCAACACGCGTCTCCAGTTCCCGGATGCGGCCTTCATACTCCTGCCGCAGGGCAGCAATCTCGACGCGCAGCGTTTCGATCTCTGGGACGGGCGCAGTCTCTGCGCCCGCCGTCGGGACCAGCAAAAGGAAAGACAACCAAATGATCAGCAAGTATCGAATGGCCATGGCATTGCCTCCTGAACAAAATTGAAATCACAAGACGCCGGACAGCAGGCGCCTGTTCAACTGCGGGCTATTTCAGGAGGGCGACGGGGGGGCGCGTTGCAGGAAGGCGCGAATCGTGACGCCTTCCCGGGGACCGGGCGCGACGGATTCGCATACTTGTTGCTTACCGGTGATCCCCGTGATGGAGATGGCTTCCGGTAATAACCCATGGGGTTCATTGGCCTGGCACAGGCAAATCCTGCATTCCGCTACGGTGCTTTTGCCCGCGTGGGTTGCTATGTGGGCAGCCATCAGCGTGTGGCTGACCAGCAGCATCACTGCCAGGACCAAACAACGGAAGCGTAACTGCAGGATCATGGGGGTTATTCTAGCAGGTCGTGCCCATGTACAAATTGCATTTGGCGAAGCAGTTCACAGTTCCGCCGTCGTATCACCTCTTCTGTGACACGCTTCACCGAAAAATCCGCTTGTTTGCGAAGCATTGCACAGAATCTCTTCTCTTACAGGCATAGGGTCTGAATCGTCCAGACAATTGGAGGGCCTGACCATGAGACTGAACAGACATGCATTGCTACCGGTACTCCTGACCATTTCGGCGTGCGGCACGATGCCCGAAGAGCGCGCCATCAGCGGCGCAGGCATTGGCGCCGCATCTGGCGCCATCGTGGGGGCCGTTACCAGCCTCGCGGTCGGCCCGGGCGCCTTGATCGGCGCCCTCGGCGGCGGATTGGTCGGGGCGCTGACCAACAAGGATCAGGTCAACATGGGCAAGCCCGTGTGGAAACAGGGCCAAACCGGCGCGAATGCGGGTGTGCCGGTGGAGTCCGTGGCAAAAGCCCCGGCCGCGCCTGCAGGCCCGGATCCCAAAACGGTGGCCAACATCCAGAGCAGGCTGAGCTACCTGGGTTACAACCCCGGGCCGGTAGATGGCATTTATGGCAAACAAACCGCTCGGGCAATCCGTGCCTTCCAAAAGGACCACGGCCTGACAGTTGACGGTCAGGTCTCCACGGCGCTCGAGGATCGCATCCAGCTGGCGCCGAAGGCGGGCTCGTTCAGTATCTGAATAACGTCCCCAAGGTGCACCACGGCAACGGACTGCCGTGGTTTCTCACGCCATCACCGGGCCACCACATTCAGCGCGTGACGTCCCCCTGCCGGCGCGAGCGGATCGGCGTGAGGACTTTGGTGGTTGACGAACGCCAGTGCGAGGTAAGATAAGTGCGTGAACCTCCGGTACCTCTGGTTGTTATTGCTGCCCGCTGCGTGTTCCACCCCGCGCAATCCCCTGGGCAATTTTGAGCCGGTGGAGGCAACCACCATCATCGAGGCTCCGGCAGCACAGTCCTCCCCTGCCGATCCGCGCATCGTGGAACACGGGCGTTACCTGGTCGGATTGCTCGGTTGCGAAAGCTGCCATACGGATGGAGCCCTGCTCGGCACCCCGCGCATGGACCGGCAATTGGCCGGGTCCGACGTCGGGATTGCCTACAGCAATCCGCTGAAACAGCCGCGGCCCGGGATCGTCTATCCCGCCAACCTGACGCCGGACATGAAGACCGGCATCGGGGCGTGGACAGATCAGGAAATCATCGCCGCCATCCGCACCGGCCTCGACCGCAGCGGCCGGCAACATCTGCCGGTCATGCCCTGGCCGGGGTACCAGAAGCTTTCCGACGCCGATGTCGCGGCAATTACCGCTTATCTACGCGCCTTACCGCCGGTGCAACATGCGGTACCGGAGAATGTGCAACCCGGCGCCGCCGCGCACGCGCCCTACGTTCATTTCGGCGTCTACCAGAGCCAGCACTAGTTCGCGTCCCGGTTCCGGCGCAAGTACTCCCGCACCCGCGCCGGCTCATTCCACATCAACACATCCAGTATCGAAAGATTCGGGATGTGCTGGAATGGACCACAGTCATAGACAAACTCCGGTATTTCGGTGAACGATATCCGGATACCACGCGCCGCAAATGCGGCCACATCAAATAATTCCCGGCCGCCGGGGGAATTGAGGTACTCGCTGGCGCCCAGCGCGCTGCTGATCTCCAATGCCCAACGACCGGGATCATGAATTTCCGGCAGCGCCAAGCCCATCTCCGATAATACTTCCATGTCTGCGTCTATGCCCAGGTAGGCGCATGTCAGAGCGAGAGAGCGCGTGTTGACGTCCCGCAGCAGATCCGACGTCCCGCTCAGCATGCTGTCCCGCACCAGGTCACGCACCGCTGCAAAGTGCGGGGCTCGCCGCACCCGGTAGTGTTCGATTTGTCCGAGTATCCGTTCCGCCGCGCGGGCGCGGTCCACGGTCCGCACGTCCCTGATCAACATGCCGGCGCCGGCGTGAACGACCGGGACCGTTATGTACTGCCAGCCCTGCTTCGGGTGCAGGATGCGGTTCCGGTTCATCCAGGACTTGGCTGTGTACTTGACGACATCGAACACAACCCAGCGATCGGTCCTGGCAATAAGTTCGTAATAGCCCAGGTAGGGGAAGAAGTACGGCTGCATGATCCCGAGGCGCACCTTCTCAACTCCGGATAATCATTGCTGTATGGCTGGATCCATGCGTGCGCGAAGTTCCCCGGCATGCTGGTGGCAAATTTCCATGATTGCAGTGATTCTGTCCACTGTGCCCAGGTCAATTCCGGCCCCCAGCGGCAACTGCAGCAACCGTTCCGAGATTGTGAGGGTGGCAGGCAGGAAGCGGTCCGCATCCGGAGATAACGAATTGTAGGGCGTCAGCCGGTGCACCCCGGGATAAAAATAGCGTCGTGCGAGGACGTTCTCGGCGCGCATCACGGCAAGCATCTGATTGCGGCTTATTCCAAGGCGCCCAGGATCGATGTCGAACATGCAATACTGGTGGTTGCTGCGCTGGCCACCGACATAGTCTACGAAAGCACCAACGGATTCCTTCGCATCCCATTCCGCGTAGTGCCGATAGAGTTCCATGTTGCGCAGTATCCAGTCGTCCAGATTTTCCAGGCTCAGCAGGCCCATTGCGGCCTGGGCTTCAGTCATCTTTCCGTTGATTCGCAGGGGCACGCGATCAAAAGTCTCCGCCACGTGAAAGTTTCGCACCGTTCGAATGCGCTCTGCGAGCCGATCATCATTGGTGGCAAGGCAACCACCCTCTGCCGAGCTGAACACCTTGGTGGCATGGAAAGAGTAGATCGCCACGTCACCCAATGTCGCCAGGCTGCTACCGTCGTGCTCACACCCCAGGCCGTGAGCAGCGTCGAAAAACAGCCGGATACCGCGCGCATCGCACAGGCGCTGCAATCCGGCGGGGTCGCACGCCCTGCCCCACACGTGTACGCCTAAAATCGCGCATGTGCGGGGCGAAATCAGCGGCTCTGCAAGCGCCGCGCTGATGTTATGCGTATGCGCATCGATATCGCAGAAAACCGGCGTCAGCCCCGCCCACGACAAGGCCTGCACGGTGGCAGGAAACGTGAAGGAGGGAACAATCACTTCGCCATGAAGATCCAGGGCCTTGCACGCCACCATCAGCGCCACGGTGCCGTTGGTCACGCACACGACATTCCGAACACCAAGATACCCAGCCAGCCGTTGATCCAGTTCGCGGACCAGCGGCCCATGATTGGTAAAGTAGCGGCGCGCGAAGATTCCACTGAAGGCCTCTTCAAACCGTTCCCACGACGGCAGATTGAGCTGGCCAACATGAACAGGCTCCTGAAATTCAGGCTTCCCCCCAAATATCCCGAGGTCATCAAGCCGGCGCTTTGTCATTACGGATTTCTCCGTTGGGAAAATGCGGCATGGATGTCCGGCGCATGCCCGCGCATGAAACGAAACAGTTCCGCAAGCACCCGTTCATCACCCGGCAACAGCGACTCGCCGACCGGCATTTGGATAAAACGCTGCGCAAGCCGCTCGGTGACCGGCAGTTCCGGCGTGAAGACAAAATCCGGGCAGTGTTGGGACCTGTGCAGCGGAGGGCTGTAATAGGGTCGCGCCAACGCATTCTCTCCACGCAGTATTTCAACGGCCTGATCCCTGCTGAGCGGAAATTTATCGTCCACCTCCAGCAGGAAAAACTCGTAATTCCACTGTTCCCCATTGTTCGCGTACCTGACCCAATCCAGCCCTTCGATGCCGGTGAATGCATCTGAGTAGGCCTGGT
>CAYMXG010000043.1:0-11873 GCA_964394115.1 uncultured Enterobacteriaceae bacterium
TGGAATTATTCATGTTGAACGGCTTCCCCTTCACGCGCTGGCCGGATGGTTTTGAGTCACTCATCTACCTTCCGGAGACATCTCCTTATGCCGTCGCGGCGGCGCTGAACCTTATCGGCCTGATGACCCAGAAAAATGGATTCCCGCTCATGGGATTGCGCGTTGTGGACAAGCCGCCCAGTGGCTGGAAGGGGGACATGCTGGTGCTGGGCCGGCCCGCGCTGCTCCCCGCCGAATTCCGGCGCAATTCGCCGCTGGCGACCGGAAAAGGCGCGAATGTGCCGTACCCTATCGTGCGCGACTGGGAGGGGTCGTACACATTTGCGCATAGCAACCAGACCAGCCAGCTCGGTAAAAATCAGGGTCTGGTACTGGAATTTGAATCCCCCTATGAGCCCGGCCGCAGCGTCATGCTTATCGGCGCCGAAAATCCGCAGACACTGTTCAACATCAGCACCGCGTTGCTGGAACCGGAAATCCAGGGGCAGATCATGGGCGGCACCGCCATCATCGACCTGGGGCCGCAATTCGAGAAGCCCCGCATTTCCAGCATCCGCGCCGAGCGCTCCTACACTACCGGCAAGGGCAAGGACATATCGGTGCTGGAGTCGTTCCTCTATACCCACCCTGGCGCGTATTTCGGGCTGCTTGCCGCGCTGGTGCTGGCACTGGCATGGTCGATTTATTTCGCTTTGAACCGCTACCGCATGAGCCGGAAGCTGGGACGCGATGCAACAAAAGCCGGATGATTAAGGGGAATCCGACAGGGTGTGTTGCAGGGTGCGGGTTTCCTGTTGCGGGCGGAGCAGCTTTTTGATGGGGCCCCACATGGAGAGGATCAGTACCACGAGCAATACCGCCGCGATCAGCAACGGCATCCTGAATCTGGATTCCGGTTCTCGCTCGGCGCCCGATTTTGCTGCTCCGGATTTGTCCTGCTCTATTTCCTCGGGATTCCAGAATGCCCGGTATGCCTCATGGGTGTTTTTCTTGCCCTTGAGCGTGATGGTCCGGTCAAACCGGCAATAGATCTCGCCCTGATCTGACAAGGCGTTGTAGGTGTCGAGGGAAAGAAGAATTTCGCCGGCGTTGGCGGAGGATTCAAAGCGCGAGGCGGTGTTGATGGTGTCCCCGAACAGGTCGCCATTTTCCAGCAGGCAGGGCCCGCTGTGTATGCCGATACGAACCAACACCAGGGCCTTGAATTTCTTTGCCATGTTGAGCGCATCAATGCCGCGCTGGATGCCGGTGGCTGCGCGCAGGGCGTCCTGCGCATTCTCGAAGTAAGACAATGTTCCGTCGCCGATGGATTTGACAAAGACACCATGCTGCTCGCGAATGGCGGAGGTAACGATGTCACTGTGTTCCTTGATGAGCATTCGGGCGGCCAGATCTCCCTCGGTCTCCGTGATGGTCGTGGAGCCTTTGAGGTCGGTGAACATGACCGTGAGGACTTTGCTGAATTTTTCCCGGATCAACGATTCCAGCCGGGCCTGCTGCGTCAGCATCGCATCGATGCCTTGCGGTTCCTCGCCGTTGCTTGAGCGTTCATCCACCATAATCGGGATACAGAATGCGCGTCATCTGGCGCGGAGTCTAGCGCAGGTCCCTCTCTTTGCAGTAATAATCGTCGCGCTGTTAATCTCCGGATGCACTCCGGCCGCTGGCCCGGACCCCGACTGGACGCGATTCCGATCGCATTTCATCCTGCCGGATGGCCGCCTGGTGGACCGGGGCCAGGACGGCATCTCCCATTCCGAGGGACAGGGATATGCGCTGTTACTGGCAGTGCATTACGACGACCCGGTGACGTTCGCATCGGTCTGGAAGTGGACACGCTCCCACCTGCAGACGCGGCCGGACAAACTGCTGTCGTGGTCCTGGTCACCCGCCAGCGGGGTCCGCGATCCCAACAATGCGACCGACGGCGACCTGTTGGTCGCCTGGGCGCTCGGCCGCGCGGGCAAACGCTGGAAAAATCCCAGGTACCTTGAGGAGGCTCAACTCATCGCGCGGGATATCCGTGCAAAGCTGTTGCGCAGTACCAGTCGCGGTCCCCTGTTGCTTCCCGGCATGGACGGTTTTGAAAATTCCGGGCGCCTGGTGCTTAACCTTTCCTACTGGGTGTTTCCGGCATTACAGGAGCTGGAGGCGCTGGATCCCGCGCCGGAATGGCAATCCCTGCGCACAGCGGGGCTCGCCCTGCTCCGGGAGAGCCGCTTCGGACGCTGGGGACTGCCTTCCGACTGGATCGACCTGGCAGACACCCCGGCACCTGCGGCCGATTTCCCCGGCCGCTTCGGATACGACGCCATCCGCATCCCCCTCTACCTGATGTGGGCCGGCCTCGACACCCCCGAGTTGCTGGAACCGTACCGAAACTACTGGAGTTACTTCAAGGGCGCCGGGTTCATGCCTACCTGGACCGACCTCAGCGACAACAGCATCGATTCCTACGACACCTCTCCCGGGATCCACGCCATAGCCAAACTGACGCTCGCGGCACCGAACTTGTCGCGCGCCTCATTGCCGGCGCTGAACCCGGACAGCGGATACTATTCCTCCGCCCTGCTGCTCCTGTGCAAGGTCATGCGGGCCGAGCGGTCGCGGTAAACTTCCCGTGCCCAAGCCACGCAACCTTCGCGTCCACCATGCGCTCCTGCTGATGTTCGGCGCGGCGACCTGCGCGTTGGACTGGAGCCCCACGCTCAGGGACGCCGTGGCAGGCACCGCGATACAACAGGAGCCCGTCCCGTCCAACATCATCTCCGTTGAGCCGGCCCGGCCCGCGGCAGTTACTGAAACCGGCACGCCACCCACGCCAGCAGCACGCGCGCTGCCTGAATCGGCGACCCAGACCGCGCTGCCCGAGCCGCCTCCGGCAGCACCAGCACCGGAATTGATGATCCCGGAAGCAACCGCGGACGCGCGCTCCCCGCCGCAAGTCCCTGCCCCTGATGAAGCTGCCCTCTGGGAGCTGTTGCATGCGGAAAAATATGCAGACGTGTTAACGGAGATTGCGCGGTTGCGAACCGGGAATCCCGCATGGCAACCGCCCCATGCAATCGTTGCGCTCGCGCGCGACGGGATTGCCCGGTCGAGGATCCAGCAGGCCATGGCGGCAAACGATCCCGGCAAACTCATCCAGATAGCGCAGCAATCCCCGACGCAATTTTCCTGTGCGCACATGGACCGCGCCTGGTCCCTGGCCGGGGCCTACGTGACGCTGGGCCCACCCGATGCGCTGTTCGGGTTGCTTGCAGGCCTGATTGACACGTGTCCGGAGCGTGACCGTCTGGCGACGCTGCAAAAGGCCGTCACCTGGCTCGCACCGGATGCCTGGGAACGGCTTGCGGACCGGGAGTCGGCCAACCAGCGCACGCCCGGCGTGGACGCCGAATTTCTCCGTCTGCGCTATGACCATGACGTCAGCCGCTTGCTGGTGGCGAATAATGCCGGGGTCCCGGGGGAATTCTTTCAGCGCTTTGACCGCATTTCCGCCCGGGTTGAGACATATCAGGATGCGAATATCGCGCTGCTGGCAGGCTGGTCATTTCTGGATGCCAGGGACATCGGCAATTCCGCGCATTGGTTCGGCAAGGCCAGGGACTGGCGTCCGGCCGATGCAGATGCCGCGCGTGGCCTCGCGCTTTGCGCCCTTGCCGGGCAGCGTTATGACGATGCGCGGCTCCTGGCTGACGGGATCCCGCCCGGCACTGAAGGCAGGGAGGAGATCCTGCGCAATGCCGCCGTGGGAATGGCGCAGGCTGCATATGAACAAAAGGACTTTGCATCTGCACTGCAACTCCTGACCGCCGCGGGACCACGAAGCGAACTGCCGCGATACGCGCAGTTGATGACCGCATGGAGTCATCTGCATCTGGGCAATTCCCCGCAGGCACTGGAAATATTTCAGGAAGTGCATCGCCAGCAACCGGACACGGAAAGTGCGCAGGGCATATTCAATGCCCTGGTGGCAACCATGGACACCGGCGAACTCGCTCACTACCCGGCGGACGAGTTCGTAGCGCCGTTGTTACTGAAATACCACGCGGACCAGTCTTTTTTCAGGAAACGCTTTCTGGCCGCCCGGGATCTGGCGCCCGATGCTTATGCGGCCAACGGAACCGCCGGCACCCCGCGTGCCGCATGGCATGTCACATTGCGCGACAAATCCGGCAGCAGCGGGTTGTCAAAACTCGAGGACACTGCTAACAGCCTGGAGGGCGTGTGGCCTGTGTCGGGCCGGTCCGAATTAACCTTCCGCCTCGATCATCATCAACTGGATAGCGGTCCGTTTGCGCATGAGGCGCGGCTTTACCTGGCCGGCGGACTGCTCACCGGAGCCCTGGGCATTGCCAGTGATTCGCCGGCATTCACGGAACTGGCCGCGGCCGGCGCCGAATCCTTACGGGTCAGTGGCGCTGGCGCTGATGTTTCCATCTGGGAACCCCACCTGACGTGGCGCAGTGAAGTGCGCTTCGAAGTGGAGGCCGATATTGGCCTCAGTGCCGTGGGCGGCGTACTGGATCCGCATGTCATCGGGTATTTGTCAGTTCGCGACAGCAATAAATGGGGCAGTTTTGGCATCACCGGTTATGTGAAACCGATCCGTGAGTCCATCCTTTCGTATTCGGGATGGCGCCTGGATGAGTTTCTTCCCGAAACTGCCATGAACGGAAAGAAATGGGGCGGGGTCCGTGCGGCCGGCGCCGAATTGTCGGGCTACATGCCGTTGGGCAAAGGGTTCGGCTTCAGCGGGAAAACAGGTCTGGAACAGATTGACGCGAAGAATGTCCGCGAGAATACCCACGCGTACTTTCTGGCAGGTCTCAACCATGGCCTGGCGCTCGACGGGTTCGACTATTTTGCGCCGGGGATGAGTGCCGGCTACGACCATTACCAGCGCAACCTGAGCCAGTTCACGCCGGGTCACGGCGGTTACTTCAGTCCGCAAACATACTGGCAATACAAGGCCAGCCTCGATTTTCTGACGCTGGAAAACCGGCAAGCCATGGTCAAAGGGCATCTGGACGGGGGCCGCGTACTCAAGCGCGAAGGCGCAACGCCGATAATTCCCCTGCAAGGATTCAGCGATCAGGGCTTCTTCCCCGGAAACCGCGCGTGGGGGTGGGCATACACGGTGGAATTAGACGCGGCAATACGGGTTGGTAATCACGTCCAGGTGGGGGCGCACTTGTCACGGCGCGAGTCACCGCAATATGACGAAACCGCCGGGATGTTATTCATCAGGGTGCTGATGGAACCACGCAATTCAATCCTGAGCAGTGATCTTCCTGGCCGGGTCATGGACGCTATCCGCTAGGGGGTATTCCCCGCCGGGGTTTCCCGCGACAGCGCCTGACCCAGGCGCGCAATGAGTTCCTGCGGACGAAACGGCTTTTTGACGAATTCGCTGACGCCCGTGCCGGCAAGCTTCTCAGCCACTTCGCTGTCGCTGTAGCCGCTCATTACCAGGACGGGAATCCCGGGGTCAAGCTGGCGCAGTGCGCGGGCCAATTCCGGTCCCTCCATGCCCGGCATGCTCAGGTCCATCACGATGGCCACAATTTCCGGTTTCTGCCGGGCAAAGATCTCCAGTCCTTGCGGTCCGTCACCGGCCTCGATGACCTGATAGCCCGCGCTCTCGATGACACGGAGCGCAAACCGGCGAATGCCCGGTTCGTCGTCGATTACCAGGACCCTGCCCAGGTTTCCGGGTACCGGACCGGTGGTGGTGGATTCAGCGCTCATCGGACAGCGGGCATCCCCTGACAGACTTGAATCAATCCGTCGCGATCATGACATTGGATGCCTTGATGACGGCACTGGCCTTGCCGCCCTTCTTCAGTTTCAGATGCTGCGCCGACTCACGGGAGATAATTGAAACGATTTGCGCACCACCTTTCAGTTGCAATACCACTTCCGAGTTCACGGCACCGTGGATTAACCTGACCACTTTTCCGGACAGCACATTACGCGCGCTGATTTTCATGGCTACCTCCTGTTTTACCTTCTGACTCACGCACAATTCAGGAACATCATGGCCTCATGGGTGCTGAGGAACACCCGGCCTTCGCCCAGGCGCTGCAACAGATGGCCCTTTTGCAGGCGGTCCATCACCGGCCCCTTGACTTCCGCCAGGTGCAGGGTCACACCGGCATCCCGCAAACGCTCCACTGTGGTAATCAACATCTCGAGCGCGCTGAAGTCAATGAAATTGACAGCGCTGCAGATCAGGACCACGTGCTTCACTTCATGTCGTTCCGCCACGACCCGCAACAGAGTCTCTTCCAGCGCATGGGCATTGGCAAAATACAGGCTCTCATCCATGCGCATGGCCACCGCATGGGGACAGGTCCGCACCGGATGTCGGAGTACATTCCGGTAATGCTCTGTCTCCCCCACCCGCCCGACTATGGCAATGTGCGGATGCAGCGTGCGCCACAGGAACAACACGATCGAGAATACGAGGCCGGTGAGCACGCCTGCCTCGACGTTGACCAGCAACACGGCCAGGAACGTCACCAGTGTCGATGCCCCATCGGCGATGTTATAGCGCCAGGATTCCAGCAGAGGTTTTACGTCCATGATGCTGATGACGGCAATCAGCACGATGGCGGCCAGGATCGCCTTGGGCACATAGTGGAACATCGGCCCCAGCAATAGCAGGCATATCGCCATGCTCACGGCCGTGATGATCCCGGCCAATTGCGTGTTGCTGCCGGCAGCGTAGTTGACGCCCGAACGGCCGACACCGCCGGCGACGGGAAAGGCGCCGCTCAAACCGGCTGCCAGGTTTGAGATGCCCAGTGCCACCAGTTCGCGGTTCGGCAGGATCCGCTCACGACGCTTGCTGGCCAGTGAGCGCGCCACGGAAATGCTCTCCAGGTAGGCGACGAACGCGATCAACGCGGCGCCGGGCAACAGGTCCAGCGCCAGTTGGGCGTCCCAGCCGGGGATTTTCAGTGCGGGCAGGCCCGCGGGCACTGCGCCCACGATTCGCACACCCTGATTGGCACTCAGGTCGCCCAGCCACACGGCCAGCGCGCCGATGATCACCACGACCAGCGCGCCGGTTTTCGTTGCCACGGAGATGACGCGTTCAGGCACGCTCATACGCCGAAGCGTGAACTCCAACGGCCTGCGCATCATCAGCAAACCCGCAACCGCGCCAATTCCGATGGCAGCGGTGGGCAGGTGAATGGATTGATAATGCCGCGACAGTTCTGCCAGCATCGGGAAAAACGATTCCGTGCGCGCCAGTTGCATGCCAAGCAAAGGTTCAATCTGACTGACGGCGATAATCAGCGCCGAGGCATTGATGAAACCACTGATGACGGAATGACTGAGGAAATTTGCGAGCACACCAAGGCGCAGGAGTCCCGCCAGCCCCAGCAGCACGCCCACCTCCCATGCCAGCAGAATGGCCACCTGCCCGTATTCGGCGCTGCCCGCCTCGGCATGCATAATCGCGGTACTGGATACCATCAACGATACGATGGCCACCGGGCCTACTGCCAGGTAGCGGCTGGAGCCGATAAAGGCATATACGATCACCGGCAGGATCGAGGCATACAGGCCATACTGTGGCGGGGCACCGGCCAGCATGGCGTAGGCCATGGACTGGGGGATGAGCATGATGGTGACTATCAGGCCACCAATGAGATCGCCGGAGAGCCATTCGCGGCGATACTGGCTTATCCATTCAGGCATTCAGATCGGCACTCCGGGTGAGCTACAATCCATGCTTCCAATTCTACACGTGCAGCTTGCGCCCTGCCGCAGAACGGAGGAGGTCATCGTGCCCGCATCACAGACATTGCCATTGTCGACAACCTCGCCATTGATCCAACGTGCCGGTAGTCTGCTGAGGGGACTGTTGTTGACCCTCTGCATGGCCCCGGCCGGCGCGGATGAGACCTGCCAGTCTCCTTACATGGCCAAGATTACCGGACAGGAGGATTTCATTTATGTCTGGACGCTGGGTGTACCGGGGATGGGGGATGAACAGGACAAACTGGTCACCATCGACGTCAACCCGGCCTCCGCGAACTATGGCAAGGTCATCCATCGGCTGTCCGTGACCGGCCGCAATGAGGCGCACCACGCCGGGCTGACCGACGACCGCCGCTACCTGTGGGCCGGTGGCCTGGATACCAGCAAGACCTTTATTTTCGATTTGCACACCGACCCCGCGGCGCCCCGCCTGCACAAAACAATTGATGACATGCCCGCGTCCAGCGGCGGCGTGGCCGGCCCGCATACCTATTACGCGCTCCCCGGGCGCATGCTGATTACCGGGCTGACAAACACGCAGGATCGTCACGGACGCACCGGCATGGTGGAATACAACAATGCCGGCGACTATGTAGCAAGCTATTGGATGCCCACGGACGCGGATCTCCGCGGCGCCGTCAAGGGCGGCACCTATGCCGATGGGTATGGCTACGATGTACGCGCATTGCCCCGCCGCAACATCATGGTGACTTCCTCCTTTACCGGCTGGAATAATTACATGATGAACCTGGGCAAGCTGATGGCGGACAAGGAAGCCATGGCGCGTTTCGGCAACACGGCAGTGGTGTGGAATCTGCATTCGCGCCAGCCGAAAAAAGTACTCGATGTCCCCGGCGCGCCGCTGGAGATCCGCTGTGCCTGGGGTTCATTCAACAACTATTGCTTCACGTCCACGGCGCTGACCTCGAAGATCTGGCTCATCCATGAGGACCAGAAGGGGCAGTGGCAGGCCAGGGCCGTGGCCGACATCGGCGACGCGAAAAAGACCCCGCTGCCGGTGGATATCTCCATTTCCGCCGATGATGCGCTGCTCTGGGTCAACACCTGGAACGACGGCATGACGCGTGCATTCGATATCAAGGACCCGTTCCACCCGAAGGAAATCTTCAGCGAGAAGATCGGCGCCCAGGTGAACATGTTGTCGGAAAGCTGGGATGGCAAGCGCATTTACTACACTTCATCGCTGCTGGCCAACTGGGACAAGTCCGAGGGGGCGCCCGGCGAGGACCTGCAGTATTTCAAGGCCTACACCTGGGACGGCAAGAAGCTGGCGCACAAATTCACCATTGATTTCTTCAAGGACAAGCTCGGCCGTCCGCACCAGATGAATTTCGGCGCCTACGCCCTGTACGCTCAGAATCGCCCGGCGGACACGTTAACCGCCGGACGTTAGCGCAAGGCATGCGCCCCGGCGCTATCGCGCGCGTCCCTTCCCGGGCGTGCGGGTTGTTTCTGGCGCTGTTGTTCGGCGCGCCTGCTGCGGGCGTTGCCCACGGGGATCACGATACGCGAATGGCCGGGACGACACCGCAATCGGCGCGCGCGCCGGGTTACGGCAGGCTTGAATTTGAGGCCCCTGCAGCCGGAACCTACACCCTGCCCTCCCTTGGATTGGCCGCCGACGGGCATGTCATCGATGCCAACGGCAATCCCGTGCGGTTGCACGAGCTGCTGGCCGGAAAGCTGGTGCTGTTGAGTTTCATCTATGCCAGTTGCAGTGATATCAACGGTTGTCCGTTGGCCACCTATGTCCTTGGCCGCGTCCAGGAACCCATTTCCGCAAACCCGCTGCTCAGGGACCGCGTTCGATTACTGACCCTGAGTTTCGATCCGGTGCGCGATACACCGCCGGTGATGGCGAAGTACGGGGACCAGTTTCGCCGGCCGGGATTCGACTGGCGCTTCCTCACCGCGCGCAACCAGGCGGAATTAAATCCGATTCTGGAGTCCTATGGACAATCGGTCGCGCCCGAGCGCGATGCAAACGGGCGCGTGACCGGGACTTTCTCGCACCTGCTGCGTGTGTATTTGATCGATGACCAGCGCCGCATCCGCAACATCTACAACGCCAGCTTCCTGCACCCGGATATCCTGGTAAACGATCTCCTGACCGTCGTCAAACCCGGCGACTGAACACCTGTCCGGAAACACGGGGAACGCGCCACCTTGATCGCCCGCGTCCTAACCGGTGCCCTTGCCCGGTTCAGAAGGCCGGCCCGCCGGTCCCGACGCCGCGAGAGCCGCGTGAATTGCACCGGAGACCGTGGTCTGCGCACTTGATCCCGAGCATGAAACAGGTGTGCTTCCATTGCCTGCTGCAGGACAGATCGCGCAGACGCCTTCCACCCGGAACACGAGCGATGCGGCGAGTTGGAAGTGGGCGTTGACGGCGAGCAGGTACTCAACCTGATTGCGCTTCACCTTGGCCTGAACTCTGCCGCCAGGAACAACAGGGTGTATCCGAGCACCCGGAAGCAATCGCCTCGCCGGGAGTACCGGGCTCGCCCGGCATCATCGATCCGGCTGCCAAGCATGGGGGATCAGGCGCTAGCCTGTGAGCGGCGGAGCCATTCGTCGAGGCCGATGCGGCCGAGGCGCGCTTCGCCCAGGGGCACGAGCGAACGCTCATCGACCCGGCCGCCGAAGTATCGCGCCTCGGGGTCACGGACGACCTCGCGTGAGTCGCCGACCGCCCTCAGGTAGCGGGCGATGATTTCATTGAACGGCGCCCGCTCCGGACCGGCGATGTCCATGGTACCGTTGCGCGGCGCGCCGAGCGCGACGTCGGCGACAATGGCAGCGACGTCGTCCGCGGCGATAGGCTGGAACAGGCCGGGCGAAAGCCGGACGGTGCCTCCCTGCGCGCTGGAATCGGCGATGGCGCCGAGGAATTCCAGAAACTGCGTCGAACGGATGATGGTGTAGGGAATACCGGAGGCCTCGATCAGTTCTTCCTGGGCGACCTTGGCGCGGAAGTAACCATTGCCGGGCATCCGCTCCGTTCCGACGATCGAAAGCGCGACATGGTGCCGGATGCCGGCAGCCACCTCCGCCGCGAGGAGGTTGTGGCCGGAGGTCTCAAAGAATTCCAGCACCGCCCTGTCCTCAAACGAGGGCGAATTGGCGAGATCGATCGCCACCTGCGTGCCGGCCATGGCCTCCTTGAGGCCCTCTCCGGTGACGGCGTTGATGCCGGTCCTGGGCGATGCGGCGACGACTTCGTGGCCGCCATTGCGCAGAATGGCGGCGGTCTTCGAGCCGATGAGACCGGTGCCTCCGATAATGACGATCTTCAAGGCGAATCTCCTGACTCCCGGCCCGCATGGGCCATCCACGCTAAAGGCGGGCGGGATGCACGGCCGAGCATCATTGCTGCGAGTCTTCCTGCACCGGCGTGAGGACGGGGGCCCCCCGGGTTTTCAACAGCACCACGACGAACCTGGCCGGTTCCGTGTCGCTGGCGTTGCGTCCCACGACGTGAACGTCGGCAGGGCCTTCGTAGAACGTCTGCCCTGCCGTGAGCGTGACGGCAGGTTGACCCTTCAATTGCATGATGATCCTGCCTTCAAGCACGTAGACGAACGCATGGGCGTCGTGCCTGTGAACCATGTCCCGTGCGCCCGGCGGATACGACACCTCGATCATGCGACCCTCCTTGCCCGGGTAGTCCTCGAGGTCGATCACGAACAGTTCCTTCACGTCGGCGGCATCGGCCGGTGTGGCCGGGATCATCAGGAGTGCAGCCAGGCAGGCGTGGAAGCACAAGTGGAGTCTCTTCATAAGCGTTCCTTTCAGTATCGTAATCATGACAATTTTTCGCTGAATCACCTGGGTCCACAGATTGTTGCGCCGGAACGGGCAGCTTCGGGCGCAGCAGTTCCCTCACGCCGGCTCGACGAAGTCCTTGTCGTGGGGGAAGAACCATTCATGGCCCTTGAGCATGTAGTGCCAGTAGAAGAACGGCAGGGCCGTGACCTTCATCCACCAGTTCACCCAGCGCTCGCGGCGTGGATCCAGCGGAAACGTGGGCGTCACTTTCCCGCCGTAGATAAATTCTGCCATGATCACCTTGC
>CAYMXG010000044.1:0-11870 GCA_964394115.1 uncultured Enterobacteriaceae bacterium
TTCCGCCATCCATGGCGGTCGTATGACGCTTGCGTCGGGAACATGCAAGCGGCGATGTACAGGGATGTACTGGCAGAAAATTGCTCCTGCATTTTCTGCACTTCCGCCATCCATGGCGGTCGTATGACGCTTGCGTCGGGAACATGCAAGCGGCGAAGTGACGCGGTGATCCCGGCGCTTATTTAATCTTGGCTTCCTTATACGCCACGTGTTTTCGCACGACCGGGTCAAATTTCTTGATCTCCAGCTTGTCGGGCATGGTGCGCTTATTCTTGGTCGTGGTGTAGAAATGTCCGGTACCGGCGGAAGAAACCAGTCTTATCTTTTCGCGATTGCTTGCCATGTTGTCAGCCTCAGACCGCTTCGCCGCGCGCGCGCAGGTCCGCCAGTACCCGGTCGATGCCTACCTTGTCAATCATGCGCAATCCCTGATGGCTGATGCGCAGGCGCACCCAACGATTCTCGCTGGCGACCCAAAAGCGCCGGGAATGGAGGTTGGGCAAAAAGCGCCGCTTGGTCTTGTTGTTGGCGTGGGAAACCGTGTGGCCAACAAGGGGCTTTTTCCCGGTGATCTGGCAGACTCTCGACATAGGGTGTATCCGGTTATTCAGAGGTAAGGGTTGCTGAAAAGGCCGCGCATTGTACCGGGAACCGTTGGTGCCGCCAAGGGCATGGGTTAGCAGGCTGATGCAAAACTCTATTTTGCATCAGCCTGTGGCGCCCCCCGGCAGATTTCTTGCTCCTGCGAAATCTGCACTTCCGCCATCCCTGGCAGTCGGATGGGACCCGGCGTTTATCAAGCACAAAGGCGCTTGGCAAACGGAGCGAGGCCGAAGCTGGGCGTTGGCCGAAGCGCGAGGCAAAAGCTCACGGATGGGCTTTTGCATCAACCTGTTAGAGCAGTCCGCGCTCGGCAAAACTGACCACCTCGTTGTCGCCAATGACCAGATGATCCAGCACGCGCACGTCCATAAGGCCCAGGGCCTCCCGCAGCCGTTGGGTTATCGCGCGGTCGGCCGGGCTGGGCTCGGCCACGCCGGACGGGTGATTATGGGCAAATATGACTGCCGCCGCGTTATGGTGCAGGGCCCGTTTGACCACTTCCCTCGGATAGACGCTGGCGCCGTCAATGGTGCCGCCAAAAAGTTCCTCGAAACAGATGACCCGGTGCCGGTTGTCCAGGAACAGGCAGGCAAAAACCTCGTGCTGGTAGGAGCGAAGGCGCGCCTTCAGAAACAACCGGGTCTGCTCAGGAGACGCCAGTACCACATCGCGACGCAACGTTGCTTCAAGATAGCGCCGGCCCAGTTCCAATGCCGCCTTCAATTGCACCGACTTCGCCGGGCCGATCCCCGGTGTGTCGCACAAGGGCCCCAGTGCTGAATCCAGCAGCGGGCGCAGGCCCTGAAACCGGCTCAACAGGTCGCGCGCCACGTCCACAGCGGTACGACCGCGCAGCCCCGTGCGCAGGAATAGCGCCAGAAGTTCTGCATCGGAAAGGGATTCCGGTCCGCGTTGCAGCAGCTTTTCCCGCGGCCGCTCATGAGCCGGCCATTCCTTGATCCGCATGATGAACCTCCTTGTTCAGGGCGGGACCAGATACCAAACACTATATACCGGGCGTTATTCACGCGGCAAAGCGTGGTTAGTGCGCCTTAACTGTACTTTAACAACTTGGGTTAAACTTGGATTCTATGGGCATTTTGGCCAACAAAAGGGTGCTCCTCGGCATCACCGGCAGTATTGCCGCGTATAAGGCCGCGGATCTGGTACGCCAGTTGCGTGAGCAAGGGGCGGCCGTGCGCGTGGTCATGACCCGGTCCGCGCAGGAATTCATCACGCCATTGACCTTTGAGGCCCTGTCCGGACACCCCGTGCGCAGTGAACTGCTGGATAGCGGCGAGGAGTCAGCCATGGGACACATTGATCTGGCCCGTTGGAGTGACGTGGTCCTGGTGGCGCCGGCGAGTGCAAATCTGTTGGCGCGTCTGGCCCATGGTCTGGCGGATGATCTGCTCGCCACCTTGTGCCTCGCAGCGGATGTTCCTGTGCTGGTGGCGCCGGCCATGAACCAGCAGATGTGGATGAATCCGGCAACCCAGGCCAATATTCAGATCCTGGAACAGCGCGGTATCCGGTGCCTCGGACCGGCGTTGGGAGAGCAGGCTTGCGGCGAAACCGGACCCGGCCGCATGCTCGAGCCGTTCGACCTGGTTCGGCAACTGGCTGCCCAATTCAATTGTGGGCAGCTTGCCGGACTGCATGTTGTGGTCACCGCCGGGCCGACGCGGGAACCCATCGATCCGGTGCGCTATATCAGCAACCGCAGCTCGGGCCGCATGGGGTACGCCGTCGCCCGGGCGGCCGCTGAAGCCGGTGCCGAAGTGACGCTGATAACCGGGCCGGTGGCATTACCAGTGCCGGAGCAGGTGCGTGGCGTCAGCGTGGATACTGCATTGCAGATGCGGGATGCGGTTTTCACCGAAATTGACAGCACGGACATATTCATTGCCGCGGCCGCTGTGGCTGATTACCGCAGTGTTGAAATCAGCGGGCAGAAGCTGAAAAAACTGCAGACCCGCCTGGAACTGACTCTGGAAAAAAACCCCGACATCCTGGGTGAAGTCGCGGCCCGCCCGCGGCCTCCGTTCACCGTGGGATTCGCCGCGGAGACGGAACGCCTGCGCGAGCAGGCGCTGGACAAACTCTTCAACAAGCGCCTGGACATGATTGCCGCCAATGATGTGAGTGCGGAGCAGGTGTTTGACCGCGAAGACAACGCGCTGGAGGTCTATTGGCAGGGCGGTGGCGTCTCGCTGCCGCGGGCCGGCAAGGAGAAACTGGCACGGCGCTTGGTGGCGTTAGTCGCGGATCGCTTTCATGCGAAGTATCCAGGTCAAGCTCATTGACCCGCGCCTGGGCGGGGAAATCCCCCTGCCAGCGCCGGCAACACCGGGTTCCGCCGGCATGGACCTGCGCGCCTGCATCGACGCCCCGCGCACCCTGGTCCCTGGCGCCAGTGATCTGATCCCTACTGGCTTCGCATTGCATATCGCCGACAGTGGATTGGCTGCGGTGCTGCTGCCGCGTTCGGGACTGGGACACAAGCAAGGCATCGTGCTTGGCAACCTGGTGGGATTGATCGATTCGGATTATCAGGGGCAGGTGATGGTGTCGCTGTGGAACCGCGGTCAACAGGTATTCACCATCAACCCGGGAGATCGAATCGCGCAAATGGTCTTTGTGCCGGTCGTGCAGGCGCAATTTGAAGTTGTGCAGGATTTTAATATCAGCCAGCGCGCGGCTGGTGGATTCGGCCATACCGGCGTTTGACCCCAAGTCACGAATCGAGAACCGATCATGATTGAAGGGCCGGTTACCAATCGTCGTTTCAGCCGGCGACTCGTGCGCCAGGCGCTGGTATTCGGCGGCGGGGCAATCGGACTGGTGGCGCTCGTCGCGACGGGATACTGGATCTATCAAGGCCGGATCCGGAGTCAGGCCGAGGCCGCAGGCGAGGCTGCCAAGTCCCAGGCCCAGCAAATCGCCGCCACGGTCGCGGCGCCATTTTCCACGATGCGCAAGCAATTGGTGACGCTCGGGAGCGATGCGACCGTAATTGCCGCGTTCGGAGCCGGTGACACCACCGCATTGCAGGGCCTGGCAGAGCAGCATGCCGGGGATTTCCACCTGGCGCTCAAGTTGCGCCTGTTGTCCCCGGGCTGGATCGAGCCTGAGCCCACGGCCCAACCTCCGCTCAGTTTTGCCTCCCTGGATATGCTGCGCCGTGCGGAAGTTTCCACCGCACCGGTCAGCGTGGAGGTGCACCTGTTTGGTTCCCCCGGGCAGCACATCGTGATGGTTGTGCCGGCGCTGAACGCCGCCGGTCAACTTCGTGGCCTGCTGCATCTCAGTCTTGATGTGACGTTATTCAATGAAGTCCTCGCTGAGGCGGATGTTCACGGCGGCAAAGCGGAATTGCGCCAGGCTGATGGCGGCAAGTCCGTGGTGTTGGGCAGCGTGGGAGAGGCCGCCAGTCCCGGCGAGCCGGTTATCGTCTCTGTACCCGATACACGCTGGAATATTGCCTACTTTCCGGCGACCGGATCGTTGGCGGACCAGGCGGGAAAAGCGGATGCCACCCACCCCTGGCTGATTTCGGGGTTGGCGATGGTTGTCGTGGGCGTCGCCGCGGCCGCGTTTATGCGTCGCCGCGGCGCCCGGGCCGAGGGCGCGGCTAAAACCACAGGCAGCGATGTGGTTTATGCCGGTGCCGTCAGGGCGATCATGGAGGGCGTTCATCCCGGAATGGAAAAACTGGTGCCCAACCTGCCCGGCCTGGGACAAAAGCGTGCCATCGCCGCGGTGTCCAAAGGTATGAGCGGTGACGACATCACCAGGATGGTTACGCATAGTGGGCCGAAAGTGGTCGTGGGAGATACGACTGAGCCGAACCCGATCCTGGTCACGGTAAAACCGACACCCCAGCCGAAACCTAAACCCTCAGCGCCATCCGCGCCGATTTCAAAACCGCGTCCCGCGTCTGCTGTAGCCGCGGAAGCCGCTGCGGCGGCGCCCGCACCGGCATTGAGCCCGGGTATTTTTCGCGCCTACGACATCCGCGGAATTGTCGGCAAGACCCTGACGGCGGAGGTAGTTACGAAAATTGGTCAGGCCATCGGCGCTGAGGCCGGTGCGCGCAGCCAGCAGACCGTGGCCGTTGGGAGGGATGGCCGGCTGTCAAGTCCGGAACTGGCGGATGCGCTGATTCAGGGTTTGCGCGCGGCCGGCAGCAATGTCATCGATATTGGCCTGGTGCCGACCCCGGTGTTGTATTTCGCGACGCATGAACTGGGCGTGCACAGCGGCGTGATGGTGACCGGCAGCCACAACGGGCCGGAATACAATGGCCTCAAGATTGTGTTGGGTGATGAGACCCTGGCCGAGGATGCAATCCAGGGCCTGTACCAGCGCGTGGTCAAGGGTGATCTGGGTTCCGGTCAGGGTACGCTGGAAAGCGCGGATGTGGTGGCGGCCTATATCCGGCGCATCAGTGACGACATTCCCGTCGCGCTGGGTGGTGCATTCAAGATTGTCATAGATTGCGGAAACGGCGTGGCAGGAGCGGTGGCGCCACAATTGATTCGGGCCCTGGGCCATGACGTGACTGAATTGTATTGTGACGTTGATGGCCGCTTCCCGAATCACCATCCCGACCCGAGCCAGCCGGAAAATTTGCAGGCGCTGGTGCAACGCGTGCGTGAGGAGCAGGCCGACCTCGGCCTGGCCTTCGATGGGGACGGTGATCGGTTGGGCGTGGTGGATGCCAGCGGCAGGATAATCTGGCCGGATCAGCAACTGATGATACTGGCCCGCGACGTACTGACGCGCAATCCCGGCGCTCCAATCATTTACGATGTGAAATGTAGCCGGCATCTTGGACTGGCCATCGAGGCCGCCGGCGGCAAGGCGCTGATGTGGCGTACCGGGCATTCCCTCATCAAGAAAAAGTTGAAAGAGAGCGACGCCCCGCTGGCCGGCGAGATGAGCGGCCACATATTTTTCAAGGAGCGCTGGTTTGGTTTTGATGATGCGCTCTACACAGCGGCCCGTTTGCTGGAGGTGTTAATTGGCACACGACGCAAGCCCGTGGACGTGTTTGCCGAGTTACCGCAAAGCGTGGCCACGCCGGAATTGCGTGTGCCCTTGGCGGAGGCTGCGCATGGGCCGTTCATGCACGCCATGGGTGAGAAACTGACTGCATTCGAGGACGCCCGTATCATCGATATAGACGGCTTTCGCGTGGAATTTTCCGATGGCTGGGGGCTGGTGCGCCCGTCCAACACTTCGCCGGCGCTGGTGGTGAGATTTGAGGCGGACAATGATGCCGCGTTGCAAAGAATCAAGGAAGCATTCCGCGGCGTGCTGCTGGCAGCGAAATCCGACCTGCAACTACCGTTCTGATTCGGCCGCCGCCGCACACTGTCCGCATGAAACCAGCCAGTAAACCCACCCGTCCCCGCGGCAGCGCGGTACCGGATCCGTCCCAGCCGCAGGATGCAGACATCACGTCGCCGGCGGTAATCGCCAGGGTGCTGGCCGAGGCACTGCCCTACATCCGGCGTTTCACCGGCAAGACCATGGTTATCAAGTACGGCGGCAACGCCATGTCCGATGACCAGTTGAAGAGTGACTTTGCCCGTGACGTGGTATTGATGAAACTGGTGGGCATGAATCCGGTCGTGGTCCATGGCGGCGGTCCCCAGATTGGGGAGTTATTGCAGCGCATCGGCAAGGAAAGCCGGTTTGTGGAAGGCATGCGGGTGACCGACAGCGAAACCATGGATGTCGTGGAGATGGTGCTTGGCGGGCTGGTGAACGGCGAGATTGTCAATCTCATCAACCGCCATGGGGGGTGCGCCGTGGGATTGAGCGGCAAGGACGGCGAGTTGATCCGGGCGCGCAAGATGGTGTTCACCCGCGACAACCCGGAATTGAATGCGCCCGAGATTATCGATATCGGGCACGTGGGCGAGGTGGAGAGCATTGATACCGCAGTGATTGACCTGCTCATTCGTGGAAATTTCGTGCCGGTAATTGCACCCATTGGCGTGGATGCAGCAGGCCAGTCCTACAATATCAATGCCGACCTGGTGGCAGGCAAGTTGGCCCAGGTGTTGGCGGCGGAAAAACTTATCATGCTTACCAACACCTGCGGCGTGCTGGATCGTGACGGGCGAATGGTGCGCGGCATCGGCCAGAAGGAGGCCGCCCAGATGATTGCCGACGGTGTCATAAGCGGCGGCATGCTGCCCAAAGTCCGCGCCGCAATGGATGCAGTGAACTCGGGGGTCAACAGCGTGCATATCCTCGATGGCCGGGTGGCACATGCGGTGTTGCTGGAAGTCCTTACTGATCATGGAGTCGGCACGCTGATCCGTGCGAGCCGGCCGGCGGCGCGGCCGGCATGAGCGCCCGCGTCCGCATTGACCGCAAGCAGCAGATACTGGAGGTTCTCGCGCGCGAACTCGAGACACATCCGGGTTCGCGCATCACGACTGCCGGGCTGGCGCAGGCAGTCGGTGTGTCCGAGGCGGCGCTATACCGCCACTTTGCCAGCAAGGCGAGAATGTTTGAGGCGCTGATTGATTTCGCCGAGGACTCCGTGTTCTCGCTGGTGAATCGTATCCTCGAGCAGGATCAGGATGCAGTCGCACGTTGTGAACGCATCACGCGGGTGTTGCTGGGGTTCTCCGACCGCAATCCCGGTATCACCCGTATCCTGCTCGGCGATGCACTGGTGGGCGAAAATGAGCGCTTGCGCGCCCGGGTCGGAAGGTTCTTCGAGCGGGTGGAAACCCAGCTAAAGCAGGTATTGCGCGAAGCCAATCTGGCCGACGGCCAGCGTGCCGCGGCCTCGATAGATGCCAGCGCGAATCAAATCATGGCGCTGATTGAAGGGCGCATCTGCCAATATGTGCGCTCTGATTTCCGGCGTCGCCCAACCGAGTTCCTGGATGAGCAATGGGTGATGCTGCGCGCGGGACTGTTCCGCTGACTACAGCCCTTTCAATTCCTTGAAGCGCAGGATCTTGTTGTCGTATTGCTGGCGGATCGACTCCTGCTCCTTGTGCTTGGTCCCGATGAACTGCTGATTATTTTCTGTTTGCCGGCGCAGGGACTCGATGTCTTTCAACAGCGCCTCGTTCGGGGTCTTGCCAGCGCGTTCCTCGGCTGCCGCGGCCTCAATGCGTTTGTCCAGATCCTGCTGGATCTTCGAATTGCGGGTTTTGGTGACGCTGATGGTGGCGTCCAGCGCGGTGATCTGTTCGTCCCGCACGCGCTCGATGTCCTCGACGGTGCTGAACGTGGCAAGCAGGATGCCGTCCTGACGCACCTTTTCCTGTTCCGCATGCTTGATTTCCGCTTCCGCGTCGGCCTTTGCCTTTTCCTCTGCCAGTTCCTCCGGCGTCTTGGCGCGCTCGGTTTCCTCCACGGCGCCGCTTTGCTTGATCACCGCATGGCCTTGCTGGGCGAATTCCGGCGGCACTGATTCGCCACACTCGCGCACGCCCTCATTGTTGGTCCAGCACTTGATTGCGGCACTGGCCGGGAAACCGAGGCTCAGCCCGGTAATCAGGGTGGTGGCAACAATTAAAAACTTACCGGATTTGATGGCTGACATGGGAATCACCTGTGGTTTGCGGTTGACCAAAATGACAATTGCCTGGTGCGGGATTATAGCGCCGGGGAGCCACGGCATCACGAGCGGGCGGTTTGTGCCTGGGTATTGATGCCGAACTCGGCGCGGTAGGCGCGCACGGCCTCAAGCTCGGATTGCAGCCCGCCCTTCTGTTCCAGGTACGCAATCAAATCGTCCAGTGTCACGATGCTTATGACACGGATTCCGTGGCCTTGTTCAACCTCCTGGAGCGCCGAGCGGCCATTCCGTCCCCGTTCCTGGCGGTCCACGGCGATGACGACTCCGCCCGGGCTGGCCCCGGCGTCCCGGATCAGGGCCACGGATTCGTTCACGGATGTTCCCGCGGTGATCACATCGTCCACGATGAGCACGCGTCCCGCCAGCGGTGCCCCAAAGATTACGCCTCCCTCACCGTGGTCCTTGGCCTCCTTGCGGTTATAGCTGCATGGCAGCGTGCGGTTGTGGCTGCGGGCGAAGGCGATGGCCAGTGCCGTGGCCAGCGGGATCCCCTTGTAGGCGGGACCGAACAGCATGTCGAATTCAATTCCAGAACTGCGCACGGCCGCGGCGTAGAACTCGCCGAGACGAGCCAGGCTGGCGCCGGTATTGAAGCGGCTGCTGTTGAAAAAATACGGGCTGCGGCGGCCCGATTTCAGTGTGAAATCGCCAAAGCGCAGCACCTGTTCGGCGAGCGCAAATTCAATGAACTGCTGTTTGAACGATTCCATTACCAATGCATGGGATTGGACCGGGGCAGGCTGTCGTGCCCCGCGCCCCGGGACCGGTCACGCGTCAGTTAGTGAAAAACTGCTGGTCGAAAGTGACGGTGGTGGAGGCGGATGATTCTGCCGGAGTGACGGTAATGCTGAACTTCAAGGTCTCGCCGTCAGCAACCGTCGTTTCGGCCATGTAATAGATGGCCTTGCTGTCAGTTTGTTCGTCGATCAGCTCGCGCAGGTTCAACTGTCGTAATTGGGCGCTGAGATTGGTGGCCGTCGCCTGCACCTTGGCACGCACCGGCTGCCCCGTGGTTCCCATGACCTTTTTCAACACCGAGATATTCAACAGCGCGAGGCTCTTGCTGCGCTGGATGCCATAGGCTTTTGCCACTTCCGGCGTCAGTATGTCGGTGGTGAATGCGCTGTAATGGACCGTGTAATCGCCAAAGGTGCTGGACTGCTCTGCCATCGTGCCGGCACAAAACAGGCACAGGGCCCCACTGAGTAGAAATCGCAGAATGGACTGGTTCATGACTCTGCTCCTCGTATCAGCCGGATCCAGGTGGCGCAACGCGAGTTTTGTGTGCCCGGCCGGAATCCGCGCAGCTAATATAGCAGACCCGGTTGCGGCGGGACGCGCAGTTGCCGCAGGCCACGCCATAGCCTCGCTAAAACAGTACCCCGGCCAGCCGATGCCCCGCCGCGGTCAGGGGTTTGATTACCAGAATGATGCAAAGTTGCAGCCCGACCAGGACTATCAATGGAGAGAAATCCAGCATCCCCGTCGACGGCAGCAATGTGCGCGCGCGACGCAGAAGGGGGTCCGTAAGCCGGTAGATAATGACAGTGACCGGATTATAAGCGCCGGGACTCACCCAACTCAGCAGCACCTGGAGGAAGACTGCAAACATGAATACATAAATCGCAAATTGCAGCAATCCGGCCAGGCTGAGGACCAGGAGGCCGGCCAAACCCGGCGCCCGTCCCCCCGCGATCCAGGAAACCAGGAATAGTTCTGTCAGCTTCAGCATCAACATGAGCAACAAAGATGGAAAGTCGATGCCGCGAAATCCCGGAATATAGCGGCGCAATGGTCGCAGCAACGGGTTGGTCACAAGCACGACGAACTGCGATACCGGATTGTTGAAATCCGCCCGCACCCATTGCAGCAGGAAGCGCAGCATTACGGCAAACAGGTAGAGCCCGAACAGCGTATTGATCAGATAGATCAGGGCTTCGCGCAGAAATACCATTACCCCTCTCCAAATTGTCGGGCCAATTCCTCGGAGCGTTGCCGCGCTGCCTGTACCGCCCGTACCAGGGTTTCCTGCAACCCGTTTTCCTCAAGGATCCGCACCCCTGCCTCCGTGGTTCCTCCGGGGGAGGTCACCTGGCGTCGCAAGTCCGCGGGGTCGGCGCCGGCTGCGGCCATGCGCGCGGCACCGAGAGCGGTTTGCACTGTTAATGTCAGTGCCTGCGCCGGCGATAGTCCCAGTTCCACGCCGGCCCGGATCAACCCTTCCATCATAAGGAAGAAATAGGCCGGGCCACTGCCTGAGAGCGCGGTGATAACGTCGAGCAGCGCCTCTTTTTCCACCCACTGGACGATGCCCACGGCGCCCAGGATGCGCTCCGCCAGTAGCCGTTGCGCAGCAGTGACATCGGCAGTGCAATACAACCCAGTGGCGCTGGCACCCAGCAATGCGGGGGTATTGGGCATGGCGCGCACCAGAGGCACGGGGGCGCCAATCCAGGACTGGATGGATTCGATGCGCACACCGGCGGCCACGGTGATCACCAGGGGCCGGTGTTGGCGCAATGCCTCCCCGAGTTCCCGGACCGTATCTCTCATGCCCTGCGGCTTCACCGCCAGGACCACGACATCAGCGCGGGACACTGCCGCCGTGCCGTCCGCGGTTACGCTGATCTCGGTCTGCAACTTTAGTTTTTCGCGCTGTTCCGGTTCCGGATCGATGCCGTGCAGGGCATCCGCGCTCCAGCCCGCCTGGATCAGGCCGCCAGCGAGGCTGCGGCCCATGTTGCCGCAGCCAATCAGGACGATGCGTGGCAGAGACATGCAAGACTCCAAAATGGATTGATGGCGCCGCAGTTTAACAAGTTGCTGATGCTCCGGTGGTCAGGTACGGGGGCCGAAGATCCCGGTGCCAACCCGCACGATGGTTGCCCCTTCGGCAATAGCGGCCTCCAGGTCCGAGGTTGTACCCATGGACAAGGTATCCAGGTTCAGGCCGGCCTGCCGCAGCTCGGCAAACAACTCCCGCAATCGGCGAAACGCAGCGCGCTGGACGTCCAGCGTGGTTGCGGGTTCGGGCATCGCCATCAAGCCGCGCAGCCGCAGACCCGGCAGTGCGGCAATATGGCGGGCCAGTTCGACAGCTGCCGCAGGCGCCACGCCGGCCTTGGTCGACTCGCCACTGATGTTCACCTCCAGGCAAACATTCAGCGGTTCTGCGGCGGGCGCCCGGGCCTCAGCCAGGCGTCGCGCGATCTTGTCCCGGTCCACGCTGTGTACCCAGTGAAAGTGCCGGGCGATAAGCCGGGTCTTGTTGGCTTGCACCGGTCCGATGAAATGCCAGGTCAAAGGCAGGTCCGACAATTGTTCCATCTTGGCGATCGCTTCCTGGAGGTAACTCTCGCCAAATTCCCGCTGGCCACAGGCGGCGACCGCCCGGATCGCCGCAGGCCCCTGTGACTTGCTTACCGCCAGCAGCGTAATGGAGGCAGCGGAACGCCCATAACGTGCCGCGCCGGTTTCGAGTTCAGCCCGGATTTCGGCAAGGTTTTGTGCAATGTTCTGCATGTAAAATCGGTAGGTTATACTGCGTTGACAGGTACGGTCCCGGGACCGGTGCCTGACCCGGGGATCGCGATGCCAGGAAACTCTAATATAACCGGCCCGATCCCGCTAAAGTTTGCATCCGGCCGGG
>CAYMXG010000045.1:0-11784 GCA_964394115.1 uncultured Enterobacteriaceae bacterium
ACGGTCATCACCGGGTACACGTTGGCAGGGATCAACAGGATGGTGGCGGACATCAGCAGCGCCCACGTGCGCCCCAGGCTGTCCGGTTTGCGCGTGTGCAGCGCTGTCTGGCAGCGTGCGCAACGTTGTTCCCCGGCGCCCGGGAGCTCCGCTGCGACGAGTCCGCACAAATGGCAGTTGAGATGCCTGCCGCCCGGAACGAGTGGAGGCGCGGGACGGCGCAAGGGCACAGCCGCCCAGAACGTGTGCGGGTCAAAGCTGGCGCGCGCCGCCGAATAGACCACCATCAATGCCGCCAGGGCGTATAACGATGTGCCGGTCAGTACCGTTGCCATGTCCTGCAGTTTGACGATGGCGATCAGGACGCCAAGCATGAATACCCCGACCAGGCTCCATGACGAGACGGCTTGCACCATGCGGTAAACCGGCCCAATGCCGCGCGGCACGAACCCCATCCGCAGCGGGACCAGCAGGTACAGCATGCCGGCGATGACGAGAAACGGAAATGCGATGCTGGTCAGGAAAATTAGCAGCCCGAGCTCACCCATGCCCATCTGGTACATGGCCCAGCCGCCGGACAGCAGGATATTGTCCACCACCCGGCCGCTCAGTTTCAGGGACAGGAACGGAAAGCAGTTGGCAATGAAGAACAACATCAGCGCGGAGGAATACAACGCGATGGTGCGGTTCAGTGTATCGGGCAGGTGCCGATAAAGCAGTGCGCCGCAATGGCGGCAATTGGCGCGTGCCCCCTCGGGGATCGGCTCATGCTGATAAAGGTGATCGCAATCATGACAGGCGAGCAATTCGCCTGTAGTTTGGTCCGACACGTCCACAGCCCCCGCGTATGGTCATTTTAATTATCCGCTGCCGCCCTCACGTCAGCGGGTACGCGGTGGCAGCATAAGCTAAAGCGGGAGGTGGCGGGAACAAACCTTTTTGCCCATGACTTCAATAAGTTATATCTACAAGTAAACAGGTTTGGATGGCTTTTTCCGGCCCTGCCATTGGCCGCCACGCCGCCAGCGGTGCGCGCGATGATCCTGTCCGCGCGGGCAGTGGCGGTCGCAAAGCCGGGAATCAGCGTTTTGGTTCAGGACAACGCTCAGTCGCCCAGGGTGGCGCGATAGGCAATGAGTTCCAGCCGGGCCGGCTCAAAATCAGTCGTGACCGATCGCACCAGTTCTGCGAATTGCTCCCAATTCGCGGCGGCGATTTCCGCCTGTTCAATCTGTACGGCGCGCGCATGCAGGGATGTCATCCCCACGTATGCCAGCATGGGTTTGAGTTTGTGCGCCACGCGCCTGAGTCCGGCACCATCGCGGGCCTCGTTGTGGTCCCGCAGTTCACCCATTAGGGCCGGCGCGTGTTCCAGGAAAACATCGATCACCTCGCGCATGGTTACCGTGTCGTTGCCGGAAATTTCACACAGGTGAGTCAGGTCCAGGCGCAACCCGGACTGTGTGCCCGCATTACTTTCCATGGGCAACACCACGGGTGGGCCGAGGCAGGGTCGTGGGGCAGGACAGTCTGGTTCGGCGTGTTTCGAGTGTCAATCCGTGCATGGGGCGAGCTCGGGAGAATGCCTGAAATGCAGTTTCATGGGCGATTCTACCGGGTACGCGGTGCAGCAATTGCCAGATTGTGTCGATCCATTGTAAATAAGTGTGGAAAGCGCGCCGATCCGCCCCGGCTTTTCCTGTAAGTCATTTTGATTTTTGCTATTTTCCCCTCCCGGATCCCGGCTTTCGCGCCGGGATGGCGGTGAGCTAGGAGCGTACCAATGATTTCGAATGCAAAGGTGAGGGTGCTGCTGGTGGACGACTCCGCGGCCATGCGTGAAATGGTCGCGTTTACCTTGAAGGGTGCTGGCTACGAAGTCTTCCAGGCCACGGACGGCGTCGAGGCGGTGGCATTTGTGAACGCCAATCCCGTCGTCAACCTGGTCATCACCGACATCAATATGCCGAACATGGACGGGCTGACCCTGATCCGGGAGTTGCGCGGCCTGCCGGCGTACCGGTTCGTCCCCATCCTGACACTGACCACGGAAGACAGCGCAGACAAGAAACAACTGGGCAAGGCCGCGGGCGCAACCGGGTGGATTGTCAAACCGTTTGATCCTGACATCCTGCTGCAGACAGTCCGGCGCGTCCTTTAGCCGATTGATGCAAACCCATTGCGCTTGCCATGACTGTGTTGTCCGCCCCTCAAAATCCTCATGTACTGGCGTGTACACGCCACGTTTTGCATCAACCTGCCAGCCGTGGACCTGTTGCATGATCGCGAATTTCACCTGTGGCGTTAATCGGGCCAGGATCCCTGCAGTGACCCGGGGCAGGGACACATGGCGCTAGACCTGGACCTGAGCCAGTTTCATGACCTGTTCTTCGAGGAAAGCCACGAGGGATTGCAGATCATGGAGGCGGGCCTGCTGGGCCTGGACCCCGGTAATCCGGACCTCGAGGTCATAAACAATGTCTTCCGTGCCGCCCATTCCATGAAAGGTGGCGCTGGCACGTTTGGTTTTACCGCCATCGCCGGATTCACCCATGTGCTGGAGACGACCCTCAGTGAACTGCGCGAACGGCGGCGCACGGTCACGCGGGAACTGGTTGACGCGTTGCTGAAGTCCGTGGATGTGCTGCGGTACATGCTCGATTGTGGCAAGTCGGGTATGGCCATTGACCAGGAACGGGTGCGAAATGCGGAGGCTGCGCTGCAGTCGGTTCCCGCGCCGGCAGCGCCGGCACCTGCCGCAGCCGAGCGGCCCTGCTGGGAGATTAAATTCTTTCCGCATCGCAACATGTTGCAGACCGGCAATGATCCCTACCGCATCCTGCGTGAACTGCGCACGCTGGGCGAGCTGGTGGCGGAGGCCAATACCGACGCGTTGCCGGAGTTGGCCGACCTGAAAGTGGAACAATGTTACGTGGGCTGGAATCTGCGTCACTACGGGGATCACGACGCCAAAATCATCCGCGAACTGTTTGCCTGGGTCGAGGGTGACTGCCAGCTGGAACTGAACCTGCGCGGCGAGCGGCGCCAGCGGACCGGGCGGCGGCGCGACGATGACGGGCCACAAAACGATTTCGGGGTCGAAGCTGGAACGAAGGGGGCCGAGCAGGCCTCCATCCGGGTGCATATCAACAAGATAGATACGTTGATCAACCTGGTCGGTGAGTTGGTGATTACGCAGTCGATCCTGAATCGCCTGGCCGACGGCGAGGATGTCGCCCACGTCAGCAAGCTCAGGGAGGTTGTCGATCTGCTCGAGCGTAACACCCGGGAGTTGCAGGATCAGGCCATGCGTATCCGGATGATTCCCACGGAAGCGGCGTTTCAGCGCCTGCAACGCCTGGTCCGGAGCCTGGGGGAGTCACTGGGCAAACAGGTGGATCTGCAAATGTCCGGCGGCACCACGGAAGTGGACAAGACCGTGCTGGAGAAAATCATCGACCCATTGGTACACCTGGTGCGCAACGCCATGGACCACGGCATCGAGACGCCGGAGAAACGGCTTGCGGCCGGAAAGCCGGCGGCGGGACGCCTGCTCATCGTCGCGCGGCAGGAGGGCGGCAACATCATCATCGAGGTGCAGGATGACGGGGGTGGCCTGAATGTTTCCGCCATCCTGGAAAAGGCGCGGGAGAACGCGCTCATCTCCGCGGACGAAGAATTGACCGAGGCGGAAATTCACGACCTGATCTTCCAGGCCGGATTTACCACGGCGCCAGGGATCAGCGCTGTGTCCGGCCGCGGGGTCGGCATGGACGTGGTGCGGCGCAATATCAACGATTTGGGGGGCAGCGTCAGCGTGGCCTCGGTTCCCGGCCAGGGCAGTACCTTCACAATAAAGCTGCCGCTGACGCTTGCGATCCTGGATGCGCAACTGGCCCGCGTCGGCAGCCAGATCGTTGTGATCCCGGTGCTTAATATCATAGAGTCGGTGCAGGTGAAACCCGGCATGGTCAATCACATTGCCGGTGAAAGTGAAGTCTATCGATTCCGCGATGAATATATTCCGGTCATCCGCCTGCATGAGGCTTTCGGCATTGCACCGTTGGTGACCAATCTCGAACAGGGATTAATGATCATTGTCGACGCCGGGCATCAGAAGGCCGCACTGTTCGTGGAGGATATGGTCGGGCAGCAACAGGTGGTTATCAAGAGCCTGGAGACGAACTTTCGGGCGGTCCAGGGGTTGATCGGTGCAACGGTACTCGGTGACGGCGCCATCGCAATAATCGTGGACATACCTGGTTTGCTGCAGATGTGTGGGGCGAAAAAGCAGCGCGCGCCCGCGCCGTTGGCCGTGAACGCAAGATGAGGAGGTGCAGAGGATGAGCTCCCAGATCAGATACCAGGATGGCGCCGCCGATGATGCGACCAACAGCAGGCAATACCTGACCTTCGTCCTGGCGGGGGAGGAATATGGAGTGGACATTCTGAAGGTGCGGGAAATCCGCAGCTGGGAGACGCCCACGCTGTTGCCCAATACCGCCGAATACATACTTGGGGTCATCAACCTGCGCGGCACAGTGGTTCCGATAGTGGATCTGCGCCGCCGTTTTTCCCTTGAGTGCCGGGAATTTGGCAAGACCACCGTGGTGGTGGTGGTGCGAGTGAAGGTGGGCGACAAGGAGCGCACCGTGGGGCTGATCGTGGATGCCGTGTCGGAGGTATACAGCGTGCGCAATGAGTCCGTGCGTGCGGCGCCAGAACTTGGTGGCGCCATCAGCACTGACTATGTCACCGGCCTGGCCACGGTGGACGAAAAAATGATCATCCTGCTTGATGTCGACAGGTTGATCGATTCCGGCATCATGCAGAACGTGGCGGCAGACGGCTGAGCGGGATGGCCAGAAAACCAAGATCCACGACGCGCGCATCCCCGGCCGGTTCGCCGCCGGTCCGGAATGCGGCCGTGGCGCCGGATAGCGCACCTGTAGCGGCCCAGCCGCGCACCTTGATCCTCGGGCCGGCGCTCACCATCAGCTGCGCGGAAACGCTGCGTGCCGAGTTGCTGGCAATGGTCGAGAGCGGTGGCGATGTCTGCATCGACGGCAGCGCCGTCGAAACCGTGGACACGGCCGGCATGCAGGTGTTGGTCGCGTTCCGGCGCGCGCTCCAGAATCGGAACCGGAGTCTCAACTGGTCGGGATGCTCCCCGGCGCTTATGGATGTGTCCGGGTTGCTGGGTTTGCAGGCGCAGATTGGTGTGACTGCCTAATTCACTGTTGTTGAAGGGTACGGAAAATGAAGGAGACACGCTCATGTTAGGCAAAATGTCCATTGACGCCAAGATGACGGCGCTGAGTGCAGCAGTAATATTGATGTCGAGCCTGTTCATCGTGCTGACCGGCGCAGGCATGGTTGACAAGGAAATGCGCCGTCAGGCCATCGAACGGCAGGAATCGAACATGCGCGTCGCCTGGGAGATCCTGAAACGATCCGGCGACGACTTTTCCATCATGGATAACGAACTGTATGCGGGCGCCACGTCGTTGATGGGCGCCAACGAAATCGTCGACAAGATCCGGGAACTGGTCGGGGGAACCGCCACCATTTTCATGCGCGACGTCCGTGTCACGACCAATGTGATGAAGTCCGACAACACCCGCGCCACCGGCACGACCCTGGATCAGGGTCCGGTCTACGACTCCATCTTCAAGGAAAGGAAACCGTACCGGGGGGAGGCGAACATCCTCGGCGTGGAATATTTCACCGCCTATGACCCGTTGCTTGACGCCTCCGGCAATGTGGTCGGCATCCTCTACGTGGGCATAAAAAAGGAGGTGTTCCTGAATTCCGTCGGCAAATTGCTGAACACCACCGTCCTGATTGTGGTTGGTTTCGGTGTGTTGCTCTGTGTCTTCTCCTATTACATGGCGCGCAGACTTGTCACGGTCCATATCATCGATGCGCATCGGGTGCTGGATACCATTGCCAAGGGAAATCTGTCCCACAAACTTTATCAATCCGAAGGCGATGAAATATCCGATCTGTTCAACGCACTTTGCGTGATGCAGGAGAGCCTCGGCAAGGTGATCAGCGGGATCCGGGAAGGGGCGAATGAAGTAAGTATGGCTGCTGACCAGGTTGCCCAGGGCAACGCCAATCTCTCCCAGCGCACCCAGGAACAGGCCTCCAGCCTCGAAGAAGTGGCCTCCTCCATGGAGGAGATGACCAGCACGGTGCGGCAGAATGCCGACAACGCCCAACAGGCGAACCAGCTGGCCGCCGCTGCGCGCGAACAGGCGGACAAGGGCGGCCACGTGGTGAAGAAGACGGTGTCCGCGATGGGAGAAATCAGCGGCTCCAGCAAACGTATCGCCGACATCATCAGCGTGATCGACGAGATTGCGTTTCAAACCAACCTGCTGGCCCTGAATGCGGCGGTGGAGGCAGCGCGCGCCGGCGAGCAGGGCCGGGGCTTCGCGGTGGTCGCCACCGAGGTCCGCAATCTTGCGGGCCGCAGCGCGACCGCGGCCAAGGAGATCAAGGCCCTGATCCAGGACAGCCTGAACAAAACCCGGGACGGGGCGAACCTGGTGGATGAATCCGGCAAGATGCTGGAGGAGATTGTCGCCTCGGTGAAAAAAGTCAGCGACATCGTGGCCGAGATCGCGGCGGCCAGCCAGGAACAGGCGGCCGGCATCAACCAGGTCAACAAGGCTGTGTTGCAAATGGACGAGATGACACAACAGAACGCCGCCCTGGTGGAGGAGGCCTCGGCTGCCGCCGAAAACATGGGTGCCCAGGCCCACGATCTCCGTTCCATGGTGGAGTTCTTCAAGGTTCCCGAGGACGAAGAGCAGAAGCGGATGAAGGCGCAACAAAAGCCTGCGCGCGCAACCGCGGTGCCCAGGTCACTGGCGGGTGCCGGGGCCGGCCACCAGGGCATGATGGCGCACGCGGGACCCGCCCACCGGGCGATCCCGAAGTTACAGACCGAGGATGACAGCGACTGGAAGGAATTCTGAGGGAGACCCTGGACCATGGCCGGAAGTCCTGCAGCAATGGCCCCGGGCGGCAGGGCAGATCACGCCGCCAGGCCGGTGCCGGGTGTGGCGGATGAAATATGATCGGACCAACTGCCGCGCAGCACGAATTTGAGCTGGCCGATACCGAATTCCGGTTCATCACCAGCCTGGTATACGGCCACGCCGGCATAAAGATCGACAGTGGCAAGCGGGAACTGGTCTACGCACGGCTCGCCAAGCGGCTGCGCACGCTGGGTCTGGATTCGTTTGTCGCCTACTGTGAACGGCTGCGCGGCGACGCCGGGGAACTGCGGCAGTGCATCAATGCCCTGACAACCAATGTGACCCGCTTCTTCCGCGAGTCCCATCATTTCGATTTCCTGCGTGAGACGGTGATCCCGGAACTGGTTGAGGCGTCCGTCGCGCGCGGTCGCCGCCAGGTCCGGATCTGGTCGGCAGGATGTTCCTCCGGCGAGGAGCCCTATACCATTGAGCTGACCTTGCAGGAATGCCCGCAGTTGCGGGACTGGGATGTAAAGATTCTGGCCACGGACCTGGACACCGGGATCCTGGCGAAGGCGAGGGCCGGTATCTATCCGGAATCGCAGATCGAAGATATTCCCCTCGCGCTGCGCAGCAACTGGTTCCGCCGCGGAACGAACCGGCATGCGGGCCTGATCCGTGTGCACCCGAACCTGCAGCAGCGTATTTTCTTCCGGCACCTCAATCTCAAGGATGCGTGGCCCATGCGTGGCCCCTTTGATGTCATATTCTGCCGCAATGTCGTCATCTACTTCGACAAGGACACGCAGCACACGCTCTTCAACCGGTTTGCCGACATGCTTTCCGATCCGGGCTACCTGTTTCTCGGGCATTCGGAAAACCTGCATGGGATGAGCGACCGGTTCCAGTTGGCCGGACGCACCATCTACCGGAAGCTGCATTGATGACCGGTACGGATACCACGCGACTTTACCATGCGCTCCCGGACGTATTGCCGGGCTTTGACCACATCAGGCGCTATTGGGACAACCAGCACCAGGTCTTCGCCGCCAAGATCATACAGGGCGAGTATTACGTCAGTGCCCACGGGGAAATGATCTCGACGGTATTGGGATCCTGCGTGTCAGCGTGCATTCGTGACATTCACCTCGGCATTGGCGGCATGAACCATTTCATGCTGCCGGACAGCGCGCGCATGCGGGACGAATGGAGGGACAGTCCCGTGGACATGGCCCTGCGTTACGGCAATGTTGCCATGGAGCGGCTCATAAACTGCATACTCATGCAGGGCGGCAGGCGCGAACGCCTGGAGATCAAACTGTTTGGCGGCGGGCGGCTGCTGGATATCACCACGGATATCGGGGGCAACAACATCGAATTCGTTCGCGGCTACCTTAAATTGGAAAACCTGCGGGTCGAATCCGAGGACCTGGGCGGGGAGTATCCGCGCAAGCTGGTCTACTATCCGGCCAGCGGCCGGGCCCGGGTCAAAAAACTGTTGCGGCTGCACAATGAGACCCTGATCCAGCGTGAACGGACCTACCTGGAAACCCTCAGAAATCAACCGGTACGCGGCGCTGTGGACTTGTTCTGACCGTGGCTGACGCAAAAAAAATCCGGGTCCTGGTTATCGATGATTCGGCGCTGGTGCGCAAACTGCTGACCGAGATCCTGAACTCTGATCCGGAGATCGAAGTGGTCGGCACGGCCATGGACCCGGAAGTTGCGCGCCGGAAGATCAAGGAATTGAATCCGGACGTGCTCACGCTGGACGTCGAAATGCCGAAAATGGACGGCATCAGTTTTCTGCGTCACCTGATGCGGTTGCGGCCCATGCCCGTCCTCATGGTGTCGAGTCTGACCGCCAACGGGGCCGAGGTCACGCTCGATGCGCTGGCGGCCGGCGCCGTGGATTTTGTCAGCAAGCCAAGGCTGGATGTCAGCGCGACGCTGCAGGATTACGCCGCGGAAATCACCGGGAAATTGAAGGCCGCAGCCCGTGTTCACGTGACCGCGCGCGCGACAGTGCCCGCGCCCGAGGCGCCGGTGCGACCCAGGGCCGCCGGCCACAGTGATGAAAAGTATCCGGCGACCATGCCGATCCCGCGGCCACTTCAGCCGCCGCACCTGCGCACCACGGAAAAAATCATTGCCATTGGCGCCTCCACCGGGGGCACCGAGGCGATAAAGGACGTGCTGATGCAGCTGCCCCCGGACTGCCCGGGGACGCTGGTGGCCCAGCATATTCCCCCGGTGTTCAGCAGTGCATTTGCCAAGCGCATGGATCAGATCACCGACCTGACGGTATGCGAGGCGCAGGATGGCCAGCCGGTGTTGCCGGGTCACGTATACATCGCCCCCGGCGACAAGCACCTGCTGCTCACGCGTGACGGCGCCCGCTACCGCTGCCAACTGAACAACGGGCCGCTGGTGAACCGGCACATGCCCTCAGTCGACGTGTTGTTTCAATCCGTGGCGCGCAGTGCGGGGCGCAACGGCATCGGCGTCATTCTTACCGGCATGGGTGCGGATGGGGCACGGGGCATGGCGGAAATGAAACAGGCGGGATCGATTACAATAGCGCAGGATGAAAAGAGCAGCGTCGTTTGGGGCATGCCAGGGGAGGCGGTGAAACTCGGCGCCGCCGCGAAAGTATTGCCGCTGGACAGGATTGCCGCCGGCATAATGTTGGCCGTCAAGGAGTTGCAGCAATGAGTACCCAGGATGCGGATTCCGGCTATCAGTTCTCGGATGAGCTCCGGGGACTGGCAAGTGCTGCGCAGGCGCTGTTGATCGCGGAGCACCGTGTGCTGGATCGGGACCTGGAGCGCCTGGACCGCCTCGTCGGCGAAGCGGCGGAAAACCTGTCCGACTGTTTTCGAACCATGAGCGACAAACTGGCGGGGCAGGCGGCCCTGTTGCGGACGCAGGGCGGCGGCAGCGATGACGCCGCTGCGTCCGGTGACATCCAGGTGTTGCTGAACACCACGAGTCAGGTCAACGCCTCGGTCGTCAAGGCGGTAATAGCCCTGCAGTTTGAAGACATCGTCAAGCAGCTGATCGGACATCTGCGCCAGCGCGTAAATGAAACCGAGAAGATGATGCTGGTAATGCAGATGCATCTTGCCGGCCAGCAGCAGGCACGGGATACAGCGGGAATGATCGCCGCCGTCCGCGCCTGCCGCGAGGAAGTGGAGCGCGCCCGCGATGCGCTGGCAGCCGCCAACCCGGCGCGCCAGGAATCCATGCGGGGGGGGGAAGTGACCTTGTTTTGATCGGGCGCGGAATTGTCATTCATTCCGTCCTGACCGAGTCCTGGTCCATGCATGATGCAAAAGATACTTATAATCGATGATACCGAGGACGTGGAGTACCTGGCGCGTTTTTGCGCCCAGGCGCACTGGCCGGACGTCGTCCTGGAAATGTACGATCCCCGCTGCGGCATTCCTGAACGCTCGTTCAACTGGAGCAAATATGATCTGCTGCTGCTCGATTATGACCTTGGCCTGAAGGATGAAAATGGCCTCACCTGGCTGGAAACGTTCCGCGCCGAACCGAAACTGCCGCCCGTCGTCATGCTCACCGGTTATGCCAGCGACAAGCTGTTCGCGCTTGCCACCAGTGCCGGTGTCGATGCGATTCTCGAAAAGGGGAAACTGACACCGCAGATGTTTGGTGATGCGGCCCGGGCAGCGCAAATCAAGGCCCGGCAGCGATCCGCCGAGTGGTCGTCAGGGGCGGACGCTCCCGACAAGACCCAGATGCTGAGCGCGGCGGATCGGCAGCGCATTGCCGATCGCGTCCCGCAACCAGCCGCCCCGGAACCGCCAGCCCCGCAACCTGCCGCAGTCCAACCGCCCGCCGCGGAAGCCACCGCCGACAAGACCCGGGTCATTCCCGCGCTGTTGCTGGATGACGCCCCGCAGCCGTCGCGGGAGGCAACCGCGGCCGCAATTGCCGCCACCCGTTCGCGGACCGATGGACGGACGCCTGGCGGCACGGAGCGCCGGGCGATGCAACCCGCGCATATTCCGTTCCTCGTCCCCGGCTACACCATCAGCGAAAAGATCGGCGAGGGCGGCATGGCCTCGATTTTTCTCGCCGACCGGGACGAAGATGGCCAGAAGGTCGTGTTGAAAGTGCTGTCGTTGAATAACAAGGAGGACGCGTTGTTGTTGCGCCGCTTCATGCGCGAGTACAAGCTCATTGGGCAACTGAATCACGTCAATATTGCACAGATTTATGAACGCGCGTTTGCCAGCAACTTCGCCTACATCGCGATGGAATATTTCAGTCATGGCGATCTTGGCGCGCGCCTGAAACAGGGCGTGAGCGCGAAACTTGCCATTAAATATCTGCACCAGATAACGGCAGGCCTGGGGGCAGCGCATGCGTGCGGCATCGTGCATCGGGACATGAAGCCGGCCAATATCCTGTTCCGTTCGGAACAGGTTCTGGCCATCACCGACTTTGGTATCGCCAAGGCGGTCGAGTCGGACAACATGAAAAAGCAACTGACCATGAGCGGTACACTCATGGGGACCCTGCACTACATAAGCCCGGAGCAGATCCTGGGCAGGGAGGCGGATCTGCGCAGTGATCTCTACAGTCTCGGTATCATCATGTACAAGATGTTGACCGGAAAGGTGCCATTTGGCGGGGAATTGCCGACCGATATTCTTGACGCGCACCTGACGGCGCCGATCCCACATCTGCCCAAACCGTTTGAGAGCCTGCAACCGTTGCTCGACGGGCTGCTGGCCAAGGACCCGGATGAGCGATTTCAGAGTGCGGA
>CAYMXG010000046.1:0-11764 GCA_964394115.1 uncultured Enterobacteriaceae bacterium
GCAACGGGATCTGTTGCCGCTGGTGGAGGGTTGCACGGTTTCGACCCGTTACGGCATGGCGCGCACCGATCACATCCTGTTCATCGCCTCCGGGGCATTTCATCTGGCCAAGCCCTCGGACCTGATCCCGGAGTTGCAGGGCCGGCTGCCCATCCGCGTGGAGCTGGATGCATTGGGCGTGGGTGAATTTCAGCGCATCCTGACCGAACCGGATGCCTCGCTGACGGAGCAGTATTCATCCCTGCTGCTGACCGAGTCGGTGCGGCTGCGCTTCGAGGTGTCCGGCATCCGGCGCCTCGCCGAGATTGCCTGCCAGGTGAATGATTCCACCGAGAATATCGGCGCGCGCCGTCTGCACACGGTGCTCGAGCGCCTGCTCGACTCGCTGTCGTTCGCCGCCCCGGACCAGGCCGGCAACGAGGTGGTCATCGACGCCGCCTATGTGGATGCGCAGCTGGCGGATTTGGCCCGGAACGACGATCTCGCGCGGTACATACTGTGAGCGCAAATGATGAGACTCTGAATAATGGCGAGGCGCACGTGAGGATCCCATTTTCACGGACCGTGTGCCGCCAGGGGTTCGCGGCAAGGCCGCGAACGCCCGCACAGGGATGTGCGGGCTGGACTTTCTCGCGGAGCGGGATTGCGCAGCGAGAAAGGCGGCGCCCGAGCCTACATGGCAGATTGCTTGCTCCTGCGCAATCTGCATTCCCGCCATCCATGGCGGTCAGATGTATTTACGGCGTGTCCGCCACAATTGGATCGGGTCGCAAAGCAACCCGCGCGGGAAGCGACATCGTTGGCGTGCGAAATACTTTATGAGCGAGCAACGCCCCCATCCGATCGCCATCAATCTGCTGCAGAAGTCCCGCCTGTTGGCGCTTGAGTACAGCGACGGCGCAAAATTCGAATTGAGTTGCGAAATGCTGCGCGTCCATTCCCCCTCGGCCGAAGTGCGCGGGCATGGACCCGGACAGGAAGTGCTGCAGGTGGGCAAGGAAGGCGTCAACATCAAGGACATCGAACCCATGGGGCATTACGCCGTGCGGCTGGTGTTCGATGACGGGCACGAATCCGGGATCTACACCTGGGATTATCTTTACGATCTCGGTCTGCACCAGGATCAGTACTGGCAGCGTTACCTCGCCGCATTGACCGCAGCCGGCCGTACGCGCGCCACGCCATGACCGGACCCACCACCGACTTCGGCTTTGACCGGGTCACGCCCGCGGAGAAGACCGCGCGTGTGGGGCAGGTCTTTTCCTCGGTGGCCGGCCGATACGATCTGATGAATGACCTGATGTCCCTCGGGGTGCATCGCCTGTGGAAGCGCGAGGCCGTGCTGCTGTCCGGTGTCCGGCGCGGCGCGGCGGTGCTGGACGTGGCCGGCGGCACCGGCGATTGCGCATTGCTCTACGGTCGCGCCGTGGGTGAAGGCGGGCGGGTGGTGATCGCTGACATCAACGCAGACATGCTGCACCGGGGCCGTGATCGGCTCACCGATCACGGCGTGGTGCGCGGGGTGGAATATGTGCAGGCCGACGCCGAGGCGCTGCCATTCCGGGACCAGGAATTTGACTGCATCAACATTGCATTCGGACTGCGCAATGTGACCGACAAGGGCCGCGCGTTGCGTTCCATGCTGCGCTGCCTGAAGTTCGGCGGGACACTGGTGATACTGGAATTCTCGCGCGTGGTATTGCCATTATTGAGCCGGCTCTACGACACGTGGTCGTTCAAGATTATCCCCGGGTTGGGGGAATTTGCCGCCGGCGATCGGGACAGCTATCGCTACCTGGTGGAATCCATCCGCATGCATCCGGACCAGGAAACACTGCGCGGCATGATGCAGGATGCCGGGTTTGGCCTGGTGGATTACGTCAATCTGACCGGCGGCGTCGTTGCCGTGCACCGGGGTTATCGGCTATGAGCAATTCCTGGCAGGTGCTGGAGCAAGGTCTGAACCGCCTGTTGGAGATGGACGCGGAGACGGCGGCGCGGCTCGAGGAACTGGCGGGCCGGGTGATTGCCGTTGAGGTCACCAGCACGCCGGTCGCATTCCGGCTGGTGCCGGAGGCCGGCGCGCTGCGGTTGCATGCCGATGGGCCGCGCGAGCCGGATGTGACCATTCGTGGCCGCCCGCTGGAATTATTGCGCCATATGGCGGCGCGTGGCGGCGGGCATATCGAGATTGCCGGTGACGTGGAAGTGGCGCAGCGGTTGCAGCAAATACTTTCGCGGCTCGAACCGGATTGGGAGGAAGCGTTGTCCCAATGGGTCGGCGACCTGGCGGCGCGCAAAGTGTGCCGCGGCGCGGATGCACTGCGGGCGTTTGGGCGCGAGGTGCGGCAATCACTGTCCTTCAGCGCCAGTGAATACCTGCGTTATGAGCGCAGGGTGCTGGTGGATCGTCCCGCGGCGGATCGCTTCGTGCACGACGTGGACGATCTGCGTGACGATGCCGAACGCCTGCGCGCGCGGGTGCAGTTGCTGGATCGGCGCCTGGAGCAGGCCTGAAGCCATGCTGACCGTCGGGCAACTGCTGCGGCTGCTGTTCATCCAGCGCGTGTTGATACGGCATGGACTTGATGAACTGGTGTTCGCCATGCACCTGTTCCGCCCGGTGCGTTTTCTGCAGTACCTGCTGCCATGGAACTGGTTTGGCATTGAACGCGGTCCGCGCGCCGAACGGCTGCGCCACGTGCTCGAGGAACTGGGCCCCATCTATGTGAAACTGGGTCAATTGCTGTCCACGCGCCGCGACATGTTGCCTGAGGATATCGCGGGCGAACTCGCGCGATTGCAGGACAACGTGCCGCCGTTTCCCGGCGCGCAGGCAAAGAAGATGGTGGAGCGCGCGCTGGGGCGCCCGGTCACCGAACTGTTCCTGCATTTTGACGAGACACCGCTGGCGTCCGCCTCCATCGCCCAGGTGCACGCGGCCCGTTCCCGCGACGGCCGTGAACTGATCGTGAAGGTGGTGCGTCCCGGCATTGAAACCGTGATCCGCCGCGACCTGGGCTTGATGTACATCCTGGCGGACATGGCGGAGCGCTATTGGGGAGACGCGCGCCGCCTGAAGCCCAGCAACGTGGTGCGGGAATTCGAGAAGACGCTGCTGGGTGAACTCGACCTGATGCGCGAGGCGGCGAATGCCTCGCAGCTGCGGCGCAATTTTGCCGCGTCCGATGTGCTCTATGTGCCGCAGGTGGATTGGGAACTCACCCGGCGCGATGTCATGGTCATGGAGCGCATCTCCGGTCTCCCGGTCAGCGATATTGACGGGCTGCGCCGCGCCGGCGTGGATCTCAAGTGGCTGGCCGAGGCCGGCGTGGAGTTGTTCTTCACGCAGGTGTTCCGCGACAGCTTTTTTCATGCCGACATGCATCCCGGCAACATCTTTGTGCGCCCGGAGGAGGGCCGGCAGCCGCGTATCCTGGTGGTGGACTTTGGCATCATGAGTTCGCTCACGGAATACGACCAGCGTTACCTGGCGGAGAATTTTCTCGCGTTCCTGAACCGGGATTACCAGAAGGTGGCGCAACTGCACGTGGAATCGGGCTGGGTCCCGGCCGGCACGCGCGTGGATGAATTTGAATTTGCCATTCGCACCGTGTGCGAGCCGTTGTTTGATCGGCCGCTGAAGGAGATCTCCTTCGGCATGTTGTTGCTGCGGTTGTTCCAGACCGCGCGTCGCTTCAACATGGTGATCCTGCCGCAATTGATCCTGCTGCAGAAAACCCTGGTCAGCATCGAGGGACTTGGCCGGCAGCTGTATCCGGACCTGGATCTGTGGCACGTGGCGCGGCCGTTGCTGGAACGCTGGATGAGTGAGCGCGTCGGCTGGCGCGGACTGTTGCGCGGCGCGCGCGAGAACCTGCCGCACTGGCTGGATCGGCTGCCGGCACTGCCGAACCGGATCATCGATGTGGTGGAGCGGCTGCGGGATGGCCGGCTTCAGGTTGAATGGCGTTCACCGGCACTGGAGGACCTGCACGCAGAACTGCGCAGGACCGGCCGGCGGAACCTGTTTTCCATCACCGGTTGTACGTTGTTCCTGGCTGCCATGGTTCTGTACGGGATGTTCGGCACGTCGGATTGGCCTGGTGGCATGCCGGTGTTGTCGTGGGTTTTGGGCGGGACTGGCCTGGGGGTTCTGTTCCTGGCGTGGATGGAATAATAGCCCCCTCTCCTGCTTGCGGGAGAGGGTCAGTCCGGTAGGGCCGGCTTCAGCCGGCCATTTGGCAACCCGGCGCGCTGAAGCGCGCCCTACAATGTCGGGCGGGTGATGGATGCTCCCGCAGCCGCGGTGCGTGTCTCCACCCCTTCGTTTCGCATCTGCAGCAATTGCGGGACGCTGACCAGCCTGACGCCGAGGCTATGGAGCCGCGGCAACTGCTCGCGCAGTAATTCAATGGTCTCGGGATGGGGATGGCCGATGGCCAGGGCACTGCCCTTGCGCCGGGCGACGCTGATCAGTTCCTGAAAATTGTTTTGCAGGTTCCGCGCGCCGCGATCGTCATCCAGGAAGATGTCCCGGCGCAGATTTGGCACACCTTTACGCTGCGCCACGTCCGCCGCGACGCTGCTGTGGCTGGTGACGCTGTCCACGAAAAACTTGCCGTGGATGCGCAACGATTCCATCAACCATTGCATGTGCTGGGTGTCACGAGTCAACAGGCTGCCCATGTGGTTGTTGACGCCGACGGCGGTGGGCACTGAGCGCAGGTTCTGATTCAGCGTGCGCATCAGCCCGACACGGTCCATTCCCAGCATCAACGCGCCCGGACCCAGCGCCACATTCTTCTCTCCCTGCTGCGGCTCCATGGGCAGGTGCAGCATCACGTCCTTGCCGGCGCCTGCGGCCAGGCGCGCCACCTGATCGGCGTGGGGGGAATGGGGCAGGATGGATACGGCCAGCGCGCCGGGCAGCGCAATGACTTCCTGATCTTCCCGATGGCGGTAGCCGATGTCGTCGATGATGATGGCGATCACGGGCATGGACGCGGTGTCCGCGGCCGCCACAGCCGGCGCCAGCCACACCAGCAACACTGCAACCATTGCGCGCCAGGATTGGTTCAACGCAGTCATGGCAAGCGCAACAGGTTTGCGAAAACCGTCAGCCGCTCTTCGACTGCCGCAGTGCCAGCGCCTTCAGGACGTTCAATGCCTGGCTGAGGGCGTAATCATCCGCATCCGTTGGTGCACTGGCGGTCGGCTCAACAGCGGGGGCGTCTGGTTCCCTGGCGGCGCCGGGTTTTTTAGCCGCATCCGCATCCTTCTCTTTGACTTTTTCCTTGTCCTTCCCCTGGGTGGCTTCCTGCTCCCCGCCTTCCCTCAGGGTTGGGTTTTCCAGGTGCCGGGAGAGATCCGCTTCCTTGATCAAGAGGTCCTCGTCCTGTACTTCCTTGACGATGATTGGGTTGATGGTGATGTCCGGCACGATGCCTTCGGCTTGGATGGAACGGCCCGACGGCGTGAAGTAGCGCGCAGTGGTGAGCTTGAGCGCCTCGGTCTCGGTCAGCGGCAGGATGGTCTGCACGGAGCCCTTGCCGAAGGTCTTCTGACCCATGATCACGGCACGTTTCTGATCCTGCAGCGCGCCGGCGACAATCTCGGAGGCGGACGCCGACCCCGCGTTCACCAGCACCACCATCGGCGCATCCTCAAGCATGTCCTCCGGCTTGGCATTGAACCGCATCTGGGCTTCCTTGACCCGTCCCTCGGTATAGACAATCAATCCGTGATCCAGAAACAGATCCGAGATGCCTACCGCGGCGCTGAGTGTCCCGCCCGGATTATTTCGCAAGTCCAGCACCAGCCCGCGCAGGCCGCCCTGGGAATCCGCCTTCAGCTTTTCCACGCCCTTGCGCACATCTTCCTCGGAATGGGTCTGGAAACTGGAGACGCGCAGGTAACCAAAACCCGGCTCCAGCATCCGCTGCCGGACGCTTTGCACCTTGATGATGTCCCGGGTCAGCGTCAACTTGATGGGTTTCTCCTCGCCCTCGCGCATCAGGGTCATGCCAATGTCTGTGCCGGGCTTGCCGCGCATGAGCTTGATGGCGTCGTTGAGTGACATTCCCTTAACCGGGGTGTCGTCGAGGCGGATGATGAGATCCCCGGTCTTGATGCCGGCGCGCTGCGCCGGTGTATCGTCAATGGGTGAGATGACCTTCAGGAATCCGTCTTCGGTACCCACTTCCAGTCCGAGGCCGCCAAATTCTCCGGTCGTGCTCTCCTGCAACTCCAGGTAATCCTCCTTGTCCAGGTAAGCGGAATGGGGATCGAGACCTTCCAACATGCCGCGGATGGCGTTTTCCAGCAGTTTGCGATCGTCAACCTCTTCCACATAGTCGCTCTTCAGCTTTGCGAACACGGAAGTAAAGGTGCGGATTTCATCCAACGGCAGGGCGCCCGTCTGTGCCGGAACCGGCTCGTCCGGTTCTGTCTCCTGCGCAAACGTGGAAACAGACAAACAGAGCAGGGAAAGCGCGACGAGGCGCAACGGAAATTGGCAATTCATCTTTACGGTACCTTGGGAAAGGGATGGAACCTTGAGGGTTCAGGCAAGGATACAGGCCGCCCCACGGAATTGACAAGGCAGAACGCCTTGCATCAACGCCCGCACCACAGAACCGGATCCTGGGGCGCACCGTCGCGCCGGATTTCGAAATAGAGCCCGGTTTCCTCGGCCCCGCCGGTGTCTCCGACGCGGCCGATGGTTTCCCCGGCGGCGACGAGATCACCGGCCTTTTTCAACAGTGCCTCGTTATGACCATACAGGCTCATGTAGCCGCTGCCGTGGTCGACGATCAGCAGCAGGCCCAGGTTGCGGAACCAGTCGGCAAACATCACGCGGCCGTCACTGACTGCACGCACCTCCTGCCCGGCGTCAGCCGCGATGGTTACGCCCTGGGCTCGCAGACGCCCGCCTTTGCGCGCGGCGCCAAATGGCGTCACCACGCTGCCCTGCACCGGCCAGGAAAGTTTTCCCCGCAGGCTTGCGAACGGCGTCTGGACTTCGAACTCCGCAACCACGGACTGCTTCCGGTTTATGCGATCCAGCAATCCGGACAACTCCCTTTCGTTCTTCTGCAGGCGTTGCAGGTCCCGATCCTGATCCGAGATCTGCCCCCGGATGCGACTGACTATCTCGAGGCGCGACTGCCGGTAGCGATCCAGTTGGCCCAATTGCACCAATTGCTGCTGGCGCAGGCTGTCCAGGCGCGCGGATTCATCCTGGATCTCCACCTGCACCCGGGCCATGTCGTCCATGGCCTGGCCAAGCACCTGGATCTTGCGCAGGCGGGCGCGATTGAAATAGTCGTGATAGGCGAGCATGCGGCCAATCAGGGCGGGGTCCTCCTGGTTCAGCAATAATTTGAGATAGTCATCGCGGCCGTTCATGTAGGCGATGCGGACCTGCCGGCCGAGTTGGCTGGATTCCCGGGCCAGCGCCGCCTGCCGTTCGTCGGCCTGATTGCGCAGCTCCGTCAGCCGGTTTTGCCGGGCCTCGGCGTCGAGTTCAATGGCGTCCACCTGGGTACGGAGTTTCGCCGCCGCGGATTCCGCCTCTTGCAACTCTTCCTGCAAGGCGTCGGCCTCGTCCTGGGCCGCCTTGATACCCGATTGCACGTCGCGTATGCGCGCGCGTACGTCCTCGAGTTTGCTGTCCTGGGCAGGCGCGGCGGCTTGCGCGGGGGTCAGCCCGCCCAGTCCGAATGCAATGACAAAACAAGTGCTACGGATCACGGTGGTGGAGAGTTCCCTCTCCCCGGACATGGGGGAGAGGGTCAGGGTGAGGGGGTGTGAAGAGATCACGCGCCGGCCGCGGTGCGCCGCGCCCCCGCGGACATCCGCGGCTCCTGGTCGCGCAGCCTGACCCGGGATCTGCCGGTCATTTCCGCCGGCTGATCCAGGCCCATCAGGTACAGCATGGTGGGAGCGATGTCGCACAACGCCCCGACCCCCGGCACCATGTCCGCGGACCGGCCGACGTATATCAGTGGCACCAGGTTGCTGGTGTGCGCGGTGTGTGCCTGCGCCTGCACCTTCTCGGTAATGAAGGACCGCATCTGTTCGGCATTGCCGTGATCCGACGTGATCAGGATCTCGCCGCCGGCCTTGATTGTGGCCGCGACAATCCGATTCAGGGACTCGTCGATGGCCTCTATGGCGCGTACCGCGGCGTCGAAATTCCCGGTGTGCCCGACCATGTCCGCATTGGCAAAATTGCAGATGATTGCGTCGTATTTGCCGCTGCCGATTGCCTTCACCATCCGCTCGGCGACTTCGGGTGCGCTCATCTCCGGTTTCAGATCATAGGTGGGCACATGGGGTGACGGCACCAGGATGCGATCCTCGTGATTGAATACCCGCTCTTCGCCGCCATTGAAGAAGAACGTGACATGGGCGTACTTCTCTGTTTCCGCGATGCGCAACTGGTGCAACCCGAGCCGGGAGATGTATTCACCGAAGCTGTTGTGCAGTTGCACCGGCGGGTACGCCGCCGGGAAATCGTATTCGGCCTTGTAGCGGGTCATGCCGATGAAGGCTGCAAGTTTCGGCACATGCGCCCGGGGAAAGTTGTCAAACTCCGGCCAGGTAAACGCGCGCGCCAGTTGCCGCGCCCGGTCGGCGCGGTAGTTGGCAAACATCATCACGTCCCCGTCTTCAACCCGCACCGGATTGCCGCCACGCCGGACAATGGCGGTGGGGGTGACGAATTCATCCGACTCACCGCGCGCGTAGGCCTGGTCCACGGCAATGAAGACATCGCCGCATACATGTTCGGCCCGGCCGGCGCTGATCAGGTCGTAGGCCTTTTGGGTCCGATCCCAGTGATTGTTCCGATCCATGGCAAAGTAACGGCCAACGATACTGGCGAAACGGCCGCAACCGACCTCGCGCATTTGCACCTGCGTCAGGTGCAGGTATTCCGCGGCGCTTTTCGGCGGCGTGTCGCGCCCATCCAGGAAGGCGTGCAGGTGGACATTTTGGCACTTGCAACGGGCAGCCAGTTCCAGCAGTGCGTGGATATGCTCCTGGTGGCTGTGCACGCCCCCCGGCGACAGTAAGCCCAGCAGATGCAATGCCTTGCCGCTGGCGGCGACGTCGCGAAACGCGCCTGCCAGAACCTCGTTGCGAAAGAAGCTGCCGTCCTCAATGGCCTGACTGATGCGCGTGAATTCCTGGTGCACGACCCGGCCGGAACCGATGTTCATGTGTCCGACCTCGGAGTTACCCATCTGGCTGTCGGGCAGCCCGACATCGAGCCCGGAAGCGCTGATCAGGCCATGGGGACAATCGTTCCAGAGCCGGTCCCACACCGGTTTCCGGGCGCTGTGAATGGCGTTGTAGTTGGTATTCTCGGAATAGCCCCACCCGTCCAGCACGATTAGGATCATGGGACGGCGGGGGATTTTGATACCTGATCCGACGGCCGGGGCGGGCTCGCTCACGTGTCGTCCTGGGAGTCTGCGGGCGGATTGCCAGTTTAACACGAATGGCTTGCGGCCCGGGGCGTGGGTAGCTGCAAGCCATTGAAGTTCCGAAAATATCCCGCTTCACGTATCATGCTGCGCGGCAGTCCCCAGACTCACAGCCCGCAGGTATCCATGGAGCGCATTCCGGAATTCGTCGGCAACCATCTTTTCCTGGTCAGCCTTTTCGTGGCACTGCTGGTCATGCTGGCCTGGAACCTGTTTGGCGCCAGTCTCACCGGTGTCGAAGAGGTGGACGCGATGGATGCCACCCTGCTCATTAATAAGGAGGGAGGTATGGTGGTGGATGTCCGGGGCGCGGAGGAGTTTGCGGCCGGACACATTATTAATGCGTTGAACCTGCCTCTGGCTGATTTGGAGGCACGGCGCGGTGAACTGGACAAATTCAAGGACAAACCGGTTATAGCGGTGTGCGGCAGCGGTCCGGCCGGTGGCCGTGCGGTGCGAGTATTGCGCGGCGCGGGATTCAGCCGCGCCGTGGCCCTGCGCGGCGGGATCACCGCCTGGCAGGGCGCGAATCTGCCGCTGACCCGGATATTGGAACATTAAACACTGCGAGGTTACTGAACGATCATGGCTGCTGAAGACAATATTGAACCCGCCGTAGCACCGGATCCAAACCAGGGCCGGTTCGGAATACAAAAGGTCTATATCAAGGATCTCTCGTTCGAGACACCCCATTCACCGCAGATATTTCAGGAGGAATGGAAGCCATCGGTCAACCTGGATCTGTCCAGTACCGCCTCCCCGGTGATGGATAACATTTATGAGGTGGTCCTGTCGGTCACCGTCACGGTGAGTTTTGAGGACAAAACCGTTTACCTGGCCGAAGTGGAGCAGGCCGGCATCTTTCAGATCCAGGACCTGCCCAAGGAAGTGCTGGCAAGGGTGCTGGCCACGGTGTGCCCCAACATCCTGTTCCCGTTTGCGCGCGAAGTAGTCGCCGATCTGGCCATGCGTGGCGGCTTCCCGCAATTGCTCATTGCGCCCATGAATTTCGAGGCCTTGTACGCACAACACCAGCAGCAGGTGGCCGCCGAGGCCCAGGCCAAGGCCGGCACAAGCGGCGACCGCAAGCATTGAAATCAACGTCAAATCCCGGTCAATCCGTATTGGTGTTGGGCGCCGGCTCCTGGGGCACGGCGCTGGCGCTGGTATTGGCGCGCCGGGGTGTGTCCACGTTTCTCTGGGATTGTGACGCTTCCCATATCCACGCCCTGAAATCGGCGCGGCAAAACGCGCGTCACCTGCCGGGTGTTCCATTTCCCGATTGCCTGTTTCCGGTGTCCGACCTGAAGGAACCGGGTGCGGGGATTACCGATGTGGTCGTCGCGGTTCCCTGTGAGAGTCTGCGTTCGGCGCTGGAGACGGTGCGCGATGCGCGTGGGGCGGATGTGCAGTTATGCCTGGCCAGCAAGGGGCTGGAACCCGGCACGTTACTGTTGAATCACGAAGTCGCCGCCCAATGTCTGGGTCCAGTGCCCTGCGCCATCCTGTCCGGCCCGTCGTTCGCCACCGAGGTCGCGCGTGGCTTGCCCACCGTGGTGACCATTGCCGCCGCTGCATCCGCGACGGCGGAGCGCTTCGCCCAACGCTTTCACGGCGACACCTTCCGCATCTATACCCATGATGATGTCATCGGCGTCCAGGTGGGCGGCGCGGTCAAGAATGTCATGGCCATCGCTGCCGGTATTTCCGATGGCCTCGGTTTCGGCGCCAACGCCCGTGCCGGCCTGATTACGCGCGGATTGGCCGAGATCATGCGCCTCGGGCTCGCCATGGGCGGCAGGCACGACACGTTCATGGGGCTGGCCGGGCTTGGCGACCTGGTGCTGACTTGCACCGATGATCAGTCCCGCAATCGGCGCCTGGGTCTCGCGCTGGCCCGCGGCAAGGCACTGGCTGAGGCGAGCCGCGAGATCGGTCAGGCAATTGAAGGCGTGCGCACGGCGTCAGTAGTGGTGGATCTGGCGCGCAGGCATGGCATCGAGATGCCCATTTCCGAGCAGGTGCAGCAAGTCATCAGCGGCAAGGCGACTCCCGCGGCCGCGGTGCAAAATCTGCTGCGCCGGCAACGCAGAGGGGAGCTGGAAATCTGATACAGGCCATTGTCACAGTTTTTTACAGAATCCGGATCGGAACTGCGTCACATTAATGCGGGGTGCCCGGAGCCTTATTGGCTTCATTACCGTCTATAGTTCAGTGATGTGGCGTGGTCGCGAAATGGCGCAAGGCATGATGAACAGAGAGATCCTGAG
>CAYMXG010000047.1:0-1188 GCA_964394115.1 uncultured Enterobacteriaceae bacterium
ATCTCTGGACCCCGGCCTGCGCCGGGGTGACACCTTCGTCATACCGGCGAAAGCCGGTATCCAGTGGATGATGGAAGTATCTCTGGCCCCGGCCTGCGCCGGGGCGACAAAGTAGCGGCCGGGGCGACAAAGTAGCGGCCGGGGCGACAAAGGGAGCAATGAATGCAGTTTGAATTACTGGCCACTGACGGAAACGCCCGCCGAGGGCGCCTGACCTTTCCGCGCGGCAGCGTGGAGACGCCGGTGTTCATGCCGGTGGGCACCTACGGCACCGTCAAGGCGATGACGCCCGAGGAACTGCGCGAGACCGGCAGCGAGATCATCCTGGGCAACACCTTTCATTTGATGCTGCGGCCCGGCGTCGAAGTGGTGCGCCTGCACGGCGGGTTGCACCGGTTCATGCATTGGGACGGGCCGATTCTCACTGATTCCGGCGGATTCCAGGTGTTCAGCCTGGCCGAGGGCCGCCAGATCAGCGAAGCGGGCGTCCACTTTCGCTCCCCGGTCAATGGCGATGCGGTATTTCTCGGACCCGAGGAATCCGTCGATGTACAGCACGCGCTGGACGCCGACGTGGTGATGGTATTTGACGAGTGCACGGCATATCCGAGCAGCGAAGAGCGGGCACGCGAGTCCATGGAATTGTCACTGCGCTGGGCGCGGCGCTGTCTGGACCGGCATGGTGATCATCCCGCGGCATTGTTCGGGATCGTCCAGGGTGGCATGTATCCGCCGCTGCGCGCCGAGTCCCTTGCGGGACTGCGGGAAATGGATTTTGACGGATACGCCATCGGCGGTCTGTCCGTGGGTGAACCGGTGGACGAGATGCGCACGATCCTGGAGTTCACCGCCGCGCAAATGCCAGTGGACCGGCCCCGCTACCTGATGGGGGTCGGTACCCCGGAGGACCTGGTGGAGGCGGTGCGGCGCGGGATGGATATGTTCGATTGCGTCATGCCCACCCGCAACGCGCGCAATGGCCAGCTGTTTACCGGCACGGGCGTGATTCGCATCCGCAATGCCGAACACCGCAACAGCACTGCGGCAGCAGACCCGGATTGCCATTGTTATACCTGCCGCCACTACACCCGGGCCTACCTGCATCACCTGGATCGTACCAACGAGATACTGGGTGCGCGCCTGAACACCCTGCATAACCTGCATTATTACCAGGACCTGATGCGCGGG
>CAYMXG010000047.1:1288-11747 GCA_964394115.1 uncultured Enterobacteriaceae bacterium
TGCGCGCCTGAACACCCTGCATAACCTGCATTATTACCAGGACCTGATGCGCGGGCTCCGCGCCGCGATAGCGGATCGGCGTCTCGCGGACTTCGTCGCGGAGTTTTACCGGCGCAGGGAGTGAGATGTTGGACCCCGACCCCCGCTTTCGCGGGGGAGACGACCATGTCATTCCCCTTCCCCTGCATCATTCCCGCCTCTTGCTCCTCCGTCATACCCGCGAAAGCGGGTATCCAGGGGATGCACCGATGGGCCCCCGCGTTCGCGGGGGCGACAAGAAAAGGGCCTGCGCAGTCACGGTATCCCGGGCGACGCCGAAATTCCCGGGCTGTGCGATAATGCGCCGCTTTGCCACTCCAACAGGGCATTTGTAGCATGGAATTTCTGGTGAACAACGCATGGGCACAGGGCGCGCCGCAGCAGGGCGGCGGCACCTCCGGCCTGATCATGTTCGTCATTCTGATCGCGGTTTTCTATTTCATTCTGATCCGGCCGCAGATGAAGCAGGCCAAGTCGCACAAGAAGATGGTGGAGTCACTGGCCAAGGGTGATGAGGTGGTCACCAATGGCGGGTTGCTGGGACGCATCAGTGAGATCGGAGACAGTTTTATTTTGCTCGAAGTCGCGAAGGATGTGCAGGTCAAGGTGCAGAAGCACGCCGTGTCTGCCGTGATGCCCAAGGGCACCGCCAAGACTTTGTAGAATTCATCCGCCAACCAAGCCACAGTCACCCATGAACCGTTATCCAGTCTGGAAGTATTTTCTTGTGCTCGTGATCGTTGTGGTGGGCGCGGTAATGGCCCTGCCCAACCTGTATGGCAAGGATCCGGCGCTGCAGGTTTCCTCTTCCGCAGCGGAGATCAGCGAGCTGACGCAGCTGCAAATCGAAACCGCCCTGGACGAAGCCGGCATCAAGGCTGCTTCCTTTGACATCGGGGCCAACAATCTCATAGTGCGCTTCGCCGACGAAGAGTCGCAGTTGCGCGCCCAGGATATCGTGGAAAAGTCCCTGGGCCGCGGGTTTGTGGTGGCGTTGAACCTGGCGCCGGCGACACCGGTCTGGCTGCGAAAACTCGGCATGGAGCCCATGTTCCTGGGCCTTGACCTGCGCGGCGGCGTGCACTTCCTGATGGAAGTGGACATGGAGGCGGCGCTGCGCCTGGCCGAGGAGCGTTACGTCTCCGACATCCGCACCTTGCTGCGTGAGAACAAACTTCGTTACCGGACCATCAGCCGGCAGGAGGATGGAGGCGTATTGATACGCTTCCGCAGCGATGCGGACCGCGTCGCCGGGACAACGCTGATTGGGAATAACTACCCCGACTTGCAGCTTTCCACCCCGGCCACGGATGCGGAAAGTTTCCCGGTGCGCGCGATCATGAATGAGGTCGCCATGACCGAGACCCGGCGTTTTGCCCTGCAACAGAACATCACCACACTGCGCAAGCGCGTCAATGAACTGGGCGTCGCCGAGCCGGTGATACAGCAGCAGGGACTGAACCGCATCGTCGTCCAGTTGCCGGGCGTACAGGATACGGCCCGCGCCAAGGAGATCCTTGGCGCCACCGCGACGCTGGAATTCCGCATGGTGGATGAGGCGCACCAAGTGCAGGATGCCCTGGACGGCAAGGTCCCGGCCGGGGCGCGGCTATTCTACGATCGGAGCAACCAACCCGTCCTGCTGAAGAAACAGGTCATGCTCACCGGCGAATACATCATTGATGCCGCCTCCGGCATCGATGCCATGAACGGCGGGCCGGACGTCAGCATTACGCTGGACGGCAAGGGCGCCAACATCTTCAGCCGCACCACCAGGAACGAGGTCGGCAAGCGCATGGCCGTGGTCTTCATTGAGACCAAGACGGATACCGTGGAACAGGATGGTCAGTTGGTAAAGAAAAAGGAGACCATCGAAGAAGTCATCAATGTGGCGGTAATCAAGGAGCAGCTGGGAAAACGTTTTCACATCACCGGGCTGGATTCGACCCAGGAGGCGCGTAACCTGGCATTGTTGCTGCGCGCCGGTGCGCTGGCGACACCCATCGAAATTGTGGAAGAGCGCACCGTGGGCCCCAGCCTGGGCCGTGACAACATCGAGAAGGGATCCATTGCCGCGGTGATGGGTTCGATACTTGTGTTCCTGTTCATGGTGGTCTATTACCGCGTGTTTGGCCTGGTTGCCAACATCGCGCTGGTGATCAACGCAGTTCTCGTCATGGCGCTGTTGTCCCTGTTGCAGGCGACGCTGACGCTGCCGGGCATCGCCGGCATCGCGTTGACCGTGGGCATGGCCGTGGATGCCAACGTTCTGATTTATGAACGCATCCGCGAGGAATTGCGCAATGGCAATTCGCCGCACGCGAGCATCCACGCCGGGTATGAGCGCGCCTTCATCACCATCTGGGATTCCAATGTCACGACCCTCATTTCGGCGCTGTTCCTGTTCGCCATCGGCACCGGGCCAATCAAGGGATTTGCAGTAACGCTGTCGCTGGGCATTATTTGTTCGATGTTCACAGCCATCACGGTTACACGCGCCATAGTCAATCTGATTTTCGGCGGCCGGCGCCTGTCCAGCCTGCCGATCTGATCGGATGGCGACGACCTGAACCAGGCGGGAAAGCACATGGAATTTTTCAAGCAAGCCACACACATCGATTTTCTTGGCGCGCGCAAGGCCGCGGCCTGGTTCTCCGTAATCCTGGTGCTGGTCACGGTGGTCAGTCTTGCCACTCGCGGCATGAACCTCGGCATCGACTTCACCGGCGGGACGCTGGTGGAGATGGGTTATTCAACCCAGGTGGACCTGGATCAACTGCGCCAGAAGCTGGAGCAGTCCGAGTTTGAGGGCGCGGTGGTCCAGTATTACGGCACCGCACAGGACGTTCTCATCCGGCTCGGACCACAAAAGGACATGAACAGCGCCCAGATCAGCGGTCGCGTCATCGAGTTGATTGGCGCGGCTGACAAGTCCACCCAGGTGCGCCGCGTGGAGTTTGTCGGCGCGCAAGTGGGGGAGGAACTGGTCGAGAAAGGCGGCATCGCCTTTATCATGTCGTTGTTCGGGATCATGGTGTATGTGGCCATGCGCTTCCAGATGCGCTTCGCCGTTGGCGCCATCGTCGCATTGCTGCATGATCCCCTGGTTACCATCGGTTTCTTTTCGATCACTGGAATGGATTTTGATCTGTCCGTGATGGCGGCGATCCTCGCCATCATCGGCTACTCGTTGAACGACACCATCGTGGTGTTTGACCGCGTGCGCGAGAATTTCCATCGCATGCGAACTGCCAGCGTGATTGAAGTGTTCAACGCCTCTCTTAATCATACCCTCAGCCGCACCATTGTGACCGGCATCTCCACGCTGTTGGTGTTGATGGCGCTGTTGTTCTGGGGCGGCAAGACGATTCAAGGTTTCGCCACCGCGCTGTTGATTGGGCTGGTGGTTGGCACCTACTCCTCAGTGTATGTCGCCAGCCCGGTGTGCATGGCGCTGGGTATTTCCAGGCAGGACCTTATGCCGGTCGAAAAGGAGGGGGCCGACCTGCCGGACCGCCACTGAGAGGCCTGCCGGCGAGACAGGAATGTCGTACCGGCGGAGGCCAGTACCCAGTGGTTTGATATCGGACCCCAACTTTCGTGTCGTGGCAACAATGACTGGACCCCGGCCTGCGCCGGGGTGACGGAATGAAGATCGTCGCCGACATAGCCATCCCCTTCCTGCAGCACTTTTTTCCCCCGCTCGGGGATATTACCGCCATTGACGGCCGCGACATCGGGCCGGCCCACGTGCGTGATGCCGACGTGTTGCTGGTGCGCACCGTGACACGGGTAAACGAGGCATTGCTCACCGGCAGCCGGGTGCGCTTTGTCGGCAGTCCCACCAGCGGCACCGACCATCTGGACATTGCCTGGCTGGAGCGCGCCGGCATCGGCTGGGCCGCGGCGCCTGGATGCAACGCCAGGTCAGTGGCGGAATATGTGCTGTCGGCATTGCTGGTGCTGACGGAGTCTGCCGGCCGCACACTGGATGGCATGCGTGCCGGTATCATCGGTTGCGGGCACGTGGGTTCCGAAGTTGCACGGATATTGCGCGGCATTGGTGTCGAATGCGTGCTGCATGACCCGCCGTTGCAGGCCGCGGCCGGCGGCGCGCAATATCAGTCGTTGTCCGCTGCACTGGATGCCGACATTGTCACGCTGCATGTGCCCCTCGTCCGGTCAGGAACATTTGCCACGGCCGGCCTGGTGGACGCCACGTTTCTCGATTCCGTCAATCCGGAGGCCATCCTGATAAATACTGCGCGCGGGGAAGTGGTGGATGAAACCGCGTTGCTCGGCGCATTGCGGACGCGGCCCGGCTTGCGTGCCATTATTGACGTATGGACCAACGAACCGGCAGTGAATTCTGGGTTATTACAGGCGGTGGATATTGCCACGCCGCATATCGCCGGTTACAGCACCGACGGGCGCCTGCGGGCCTCCGCGGTCATTGCCGATGCATTGTGCCGCTTCAACGGCGCGCAACAACATGAAGCCTTGCCCCCGGCGCTTCCGGATCCCGGCGTGCCGGTGGTGCAGATTGCCCCTGGCATGGATCGGATGACCGCGGTGCAATTGGCGGTGCTGAGCAGTTATGACGTGCGCTCGGACGCCATCGTGCTGCGCCGGTTGGCGCCGGGTGATGCCGCGGCGCTGGCGCGCGGATTTTCCGAGGCCCGCAATACTTATCCCCTGCGGCGTGAGTTTTCCGCCCATAGTGTCCGGCTGCCCCCCGGCACTTTGCCGGACACACGTACGGCGTTGGACGCGTTGGGTTTCCAGCTCCGGGAGGAAGACAGATGAGCGGCAAGCGCTGGCGCCTGGGTTTTCTGGCTTCTCATCGCGGCAGTAACATGCAGGCCATCATCGCTGCCTGCCACAGCGGCAGGATCAACGCCGAGCCGGTGCTGGTGATAAGCAACAATCGCGACGCCATGGCGCTGCAACGGGCTGCGAGCGCCGGGGTGCCGGCAACGCATCTGGGCGCCGGAGATTTCCCCGATGCCCAGGCGCTGGATCGGGCCATTGCCGCTGAGCTGAAACAACAACAAGTGGACCTGGTGATTCTGGCCGGGTATATGAAGCGTCTCGGGCCATTGGTGCTGGCCGCCTTTCCCAATCGAGTCATCAATATTCATCCGGGGTTGTTGCCGCGCTACGGCGGGAAGGGCATGTATGGCGGTCGCGTCCATGCGGCGGTAGTGGCGGCGGGGGACAAGGAGACCGGGATCACGGTACATCTGGTGGACGGTGAGTATGATCATGGCGCGACCCTGGCCGAGCAGCGCGTGCCCGTCCTGCCGGGGGAAAGCGCCGAAGAACTGGCGGCGCGCATGCTGCCCATGGAGCACGAGATGTACGTGAACACCATAAGCGCGATTGTGACCGGGCGGATACCGATGCCGTCCACCCGCTGAGTGAAATGTAAAAAAGCTTTTTAATCAGCCATTTACACACTGATTGACATAAGCCGGCCGGGAGTTGAAGAGTGCCCTTATGCCAGGGTGGCACTTTCTCCCAAGGCGCTGTCCCTTTAATATACGCGGCTTGGAAGCAACGCCTGACGCAACTTTGCAACAGGGATTCCGTTACCACTTGAGAACTAACGAGAGGAAAGCATTCAATGATTACGGTGAGGTCTGGTTTTTGCGTGTTCCTGTTGGGCATGTTCAGCCTGGTCGCAACCACGGCAGTCGCCATGCCGGCGGCCGAGGACGTTGTTCGGTCCACCACTGACCAGACCGTTGCGCGCCTGCGCGAGCAGAAGCCGGTTCTACAGGCGCACCCGGAAAAGATTTACGACCTTATTCACGAACTGGTTATTCCGCATTTCGATTTCCCCAGCATGTCGAAATGGGTATTGGGGTCCAATTGGCGTAACGCCACGGATGCGCAGCGCGATTCGTTCATCGCACAGTTTCGCACGCTGTTGGTGCGCACCTATGCCAAGGCCCTGCTCGAATACTCTGACACGGACATCCGGTTTCTGAATTCGGAGAACAACCCGAGTTCCAATGTCGTCATCGTCAAGACCGAGGTGGACCAGCCTGGTGGCGGCGCCGCGGTCCCGATTCACTACCGCATGCACATCAGCGATGGCAGTTGGAAGGTGGTGGACGTGTCCGTGGACGGAGTGAGCCTGGTATCCACCTACCGGGGTTCTTTCGCATCGGAAATCAGCAAGGGCGGCCTGGACAAACTGATCGCAAAACTGATGGACCGCAACCAGAAGATCGCCCTCGTCTCTCCGGAACAGGCCAAGGCCGACGAAGAACACACCTCGCCCTGAGACGGCGCCGTCACCCCGGCGAAGGCCGGGGTCCAGTGGCCGTTTCCTGGATACCGGCCTGCGCCGGTATGACAATCCCATTACCCCGGCGATTTATCCAAGCCTTCCCCAATTGGAGCAGGTTCGTGCAGCCTGAAGAGATTAAACATTTGATTGAATCCGGGATTCCCGGTTGTGCGGCACAGGTGACCGGCCCCGACGGTACGCATTTCGAGGCCGTGATTATCAGCGCGCAATTCGCCGGCAAGAGCATGGTGCAGCAACACCAGCTTGTGTACCGCGCACTCGGTGAACGCATGGGGCGCGAGATCCACGCGCTGTCCATGCAGACGCTGACGCCAGAGCAGTGGGAACAGCGCGCGGCTGCACGCGCCTCCTGACAGCGCAGTCGCGTCCGTGGACAAACTGATCATCCACGGCGGGATACCGCTGCGCGGGGAGATTTCCATCTCCGGCGCGAAGAATGCGGCCCTGCCGATCCTGGCCGGTACCCTGCTTACGGATAAACCCGTCAATGTCGGCAATGTGCCGCATTTGCATGACATCACCACGACCATGGAGCTGCTGGGACGCATGGGCTCTGAACTCACCGTCGATGAGCGTCTCAACATCGAGGTGAATAACAGCAGTCTGCGCGAGTTCTTTGCCCCCTACGAACTGGTGAAGACCATGCGCGCATCCATCCTGGTGCTGGGTCCACTCCTGAGCCGGTATGGCTCCGCGGACGTGTCACTGCCCGGCGGCTGCGCCATCGGGTCGCGCCCGGTGAACCTGCACATCCTTGGACTGACCGAGATGGGCGCGGAGATCGTGGTCGAAGGAGGGTACATTCGTGCCCGCGCCAAGCGCCTCCGGGGTGCGCACCTGACCATGGATATTGTTACTGTCACCGGGACCGAAAACCTGATGATGGCGGCGACGCTGGCGGACGGGCTGACCATCATTGAAAACGCAGCGCGGGAACCCGAGGTCGTGGACCTGGCCCGGTTTCTGAACAGTATGGGTGCGCAGGTGGAAGGCGCGGGGACCGATACCATCCGCATCGAAGGCGTTCGGGATCTGCACGGGACAACCTATCAAATTCTTCCGGATCGAATCGAGACTGGAACCTACCTGGTCGCAGCCGCGATGACCGGCGGTTCAGTGAAGCTCAAGAATACCAGGCCGCAATTGCTCGATTCCGTGCTGGCCAAGCTGCGCGAAGCAGGGGCTACGATCGAAACCACGGACACCAGTATCAGTCTGAGCATGGATCGGGCGCGCCTGACGGCAGTGGACATTCACACCTCGCCCTTTCCGGGTTTCCCCACGGACATGCAGGCGCAGTTCACGGCGTTGAACTGCATCGCCGAGGGCTACGGCACCATCACGGAGAACGTGTTCGAGAACCGCTTCATGCATGTGCACGAACTCATGCGCATGGGCGCGGATGTGCGTGTGGAGGGAAATACCGCCATCTGCACCGGTGTCGAGCGGCTTACCAGTGCCCCGGTCATGGCCACCGACCTGCGCGCCTCCGCCAGCCTGGTGCTGGCGGGCCTGGTGGCGGAAGGGACCACGGTGGTGGATCGGATTTACCATATTGACCGTGGTTACGAGACCATTGAGGAAAAATTGCAGCAGTTAGGCGCGCAGATCCGGCGCGTTCCCTGAGCAGCAGAAAATGCCAGCGCTGATTGTGATGTCGGTGCTTGGTGTCATACCGGCGAAGGCGACCCACAGGACGTGGGAAAGGCTGCGGGGTGACTCAATCGTCATGCCGGTGAAGACCGGCATCCAGTAATCTAAGGCTGGACCCCGGCCTGCGCCGGGGTGACGGTTCAGAGGCCGGGGTGACGGTTCAGAGGCCGGGGTGACGGATCAGACGCTGTGTGACCAATCGGACGCTGGATGATGCATTTTAATTCAAGCGAAAGTGACGAGAATAAATGACTGACGAAATCACATTGGCCATCTCCAAAGGGCGGGTGCTGCAGGAGGCATTGCCATTGCTTGCGCAGCTTGGCATTACTCCGCTGGAGGACCCGGAGCAATCCCGGCGCCTGATCCTGCAGACCAGCCAGCCCAATGTGCGCCTGGTCCTGGTACGCGCTGCTGATGTGCCCACCTACGTCGAACATGGCACCGCGGAATTGGGTATGGCCGGCAAGGACGTGCTGCTGGAACACGAAGGCGACGGTTTATACGAACCGCTGGATCTGGGCATCGCCCGTTGCCGGCTGGTGGTGGCCGGACCGAAGCAGACGCGATCGGCACGCGGCAGGGCGCGCATTGCCACCAAATATGTGCGGACGGCGCGGGCGTATTTTGCCGATCAGGGCGAGCAGGTGGAGATAATCCGGCTGTACGGCTCGATGGAAATTGCCCCGGGACTCGGACTGGCGGATCGGATCGTGGACCTGGTGGACAGCGGCAGGACGCTGGCGGCAAACAATCTGGAAGTACTCGCGACAATTGCGGAGATCAGCTCCCGGCTGATCGTCAACAAGGCGGCGATGAAAATGAAGGGCGGTGTCATCCGGCCATTCATTCGCCGGCTGGCTGAAGTGGTGCGCAAGTGATCGAAATCCGTCAGCTGGATTGGCGCGAACCGGATTTCGAGGCGCGCATCGGCCAGTTGCTGGCTGGTTGCGCGATGCTGGATGCGGAGCTGACAGGGGTTGTGCATTCAATCCTGCAAGACGTGCGCGCCCGGGGTGACGACGCGTTGGTGGAACTCACCAACCGGCTTGATCAGCGCACCATCGCAGCAAAGGATCTGGAAGTTCCGGCAGCGCAGCCGGCGCACGCGGCCGGGCAACTGGCGCCGGAGTTGCGGGGGGCGCTGGAGCAGGCCGCCACCCGCATCCGGGATTTTCACCTGCGCCAGAAGTCAGGCTCCTGGTCCTATGTGGATTCACTCGGTGTCCGGCTTGGACAGCAGGTGACTGCGCTGGATCGCGTCGGCATCTACGTGCCCGGCGGTCGCGCCTCCTATCCGTCCTCGGTCTTGATGAACGCCATACCTGCGCGCGTGGCCGGCGTGGGTGAGATCATAATGACCGTGCCTGCGCCGCAGGGTGAATTGAATCCGGTGGTGCTGGCCGCAGCGCACATTGCCGGTGTGGATCGCGTATTTACCGTGGGTGGCGCCCAGGCCATCGCCGCGCTGGCGTACGGTACCGCCACCATCCCCGCCGTGGACAAGATCGTGGGTCCGGGCAATCGCTACGTGGCGGCAGCCAAGCGCCTGGTCTTCGGTGTGGTCGGGATTGACATGATCGCCGGCCCGTCCGAGGTCGTAATTATTTGTGACGGCAGTGCCGATCCGGCCTGGGTGGCGATGGATCTGTTTGCCCAGGCCGAGCACGACGAGGATGCGCGCGCAATTCTGATTTGCACTGATGCGGAATATGCAGCCCGGGTGCGGGTGGAGATGGAGCGCCTGCTGCCGGAACTGGAACGCAGGGAAATCATCCGCACTGCACTGAGCCGGAATGGCGCGATTGTGCTGGTGGCGGACCGATCCGGCGCCGCACGGATCGTGAATCGGATTGCGCCGGAGCATCTGGAACTGGCGGTGTCCGCGCCCGAGGAATTGCTGGGACTGATACGCCATGCCGGCGCGGTATTTCTTGGCTGCCATGGGGCGCAGGTACTCGGGGATTATTGTGCCGGGCCAAATCACGTATTGCCCACGGGCAGGACCGCCCGCTTCTCGTCCCCGCTGGGGGTTTACGACTTTCAGAAGCGGAGCTCGCTGGTGCAGTGCTCGCCGGAAACAGGCGCGCTGCTGGGCCGGGTGGCCTCGGTGCTGGCCCGGGCCGAGGGACTGACGGCCCATGCAAGGGCTGCGGAATACCGGTACAACGGTAACGGTAATTGACGCTGCCTCGTTCCCGCACGCACCCGGACTTTCCGCAGTCATGACCCGCTCTCCGCAGCCACAGGATCTGATCCGCCCCGAAATACTCGCCGCTGCCGCATACCCTGTGCCGGATGCCACCGGGCTGATCAAGCTCGATGCCATGGAGAATCCCCATGTGCTTCCGGAGGAGTTGCGCGGGCTATGGGCAGAATGCCTGGCACGGCAACCCGTCAACCGCTATCCCGATCCCGGCGCGCGGGAACTCAAGGAGCAACTGCGCG
>CAYMXG010000048.1:0-11557 GCA_964394115.1 uncultured Enterobacteriaceae bacterium
TGAAGTCCATGTTCTCGATGATGTAGATGCCGTTCTCCACCAGGAATTTCTGGTGGTTGGGCGCGAACCATTTTGGATCCGGATTCGGGATGGCCTCCACGGCCCAGTTATCCGTGCCGACCAGGACCACCTGTTTGCCGACGACCCAGTCACCGGCGGCAATGGAGAGCCCGGGCGTGCTGCTGTTGAATTTCTTGTTATCGGTCTTCCACAGTGAACCCCAGCCGGTGTGGTAGAACAGTGCGTCCCCGGGGCGGATGGCGTCACTGCCCAGCCCCTGGCGCTTCAACGCCGCCTCCAGGTCGGCGACCGATATTTCCTCCGCGGCTTCGAGCATTCGCCCCTTGAGTCCGGCGACGTCGATCAGGATTCCGCGCGTAAAAATGGGCGTGATATGTTCCGCGCCCAGCTTGCTGAAGCCGCGCCCGCCGCCGATCTCCGCGTGGGAATGGCCATTGTAATAACGCAGCTCATTCAGATTGCCGTTATCACCGCGCACGGTTGCCATGTGCGCGAGGGAATCCATCTGGGTGCCATCCTGGGTGAGGTGGCCGGAGATATAGTCCTCGTTCCAGGCGAGCCGGTTCGCGCCCAGCGGACCCCAGCTCGGCGCGCCGGGAACGCTGACCGTGAACTTGCGGTGGCCGGGTGTGAGGTCGAACAGCGGCATGTCTTCCTCAAACACATGACCGAGATCGTAAATCTGCCCGGCTTTGATCAGCGCAGTGGCCTCCAGCACCTTGGCCGGCGCCAGCCGATTAAGGGCGCCCAGTTGATCATCCTTGCCCCACGGCGACGGCCACCATTGCGGGCGGACGTAGTCTCCTGCGCCGGACGACGTTTGTGCAAACAATGTTGCCAGTGTGAAGCCAATCGCAGCCAGTAACCGCGCGGCGTTCTTCATTACTCTTCTCCTAAATTGGTGTCCCGCAAGAAAGTTGCATATGTAGAGCCACCTCACTGGTCATTCCGGAAGCGGCGAGTGAGCCGCCAGCCCCAGCGAAGCCCGCCCCGTGCTACGACACGGGGGCCGGGGCGCTATCCGGAATCCAGGCGAACCCAAACGCAGGCTGGATTCCGGGTCGCGCCTGCTGCGCAGGATTTGCCCGGAATGACGATCCCACTGCTGCAGCGGCATTACGCAACATATTTGTGGGACAGCACAATGGTCTCAAGAAAACTGGTCGGTTAGCGGACCGTGAACTCCGCCCGTCCCAATCGTTCCACTTCTGCCAGCACGTGCATGCCCGGTGCAAGCGCTTGCGCGGCCATGGGTGAACCCAGCATGACTACACTTCCAGCCTTGACCTTGCGCCCTTGATCTCCGAGCAACTGCGAGATCGCCACCAGCGCCCGGGCCGGATGTCCCATGATGGCGGCACTGGAGCCGATGCCGGCCGGCCGGCCGTTGAATTGCAGCATCATGCCCAGATTGCCGAAATCCAAATCCGGCCGTTGCCAGCCGCCGAGCACCAGCCGGCAGCAGGAGGTGTTGTCCGCGATGACGTCCGGGAGCGTGAACTTGAAGTTCTGGTAGCGGGAATCGATGATCTCGATGGCACAGGCCACGGCTTCCACTGCGGCCATGGCGCCGGGCAGCGTCACCGGCCCGCTCAGGTCATGTTTCATCAACAGCGCGATCTCCGGTTCGGCGCGCGGATGGATCAAGCCGGCCAGTGACAGGGTGCCGCCGTCATCGACCAGCATGCCGCTGGTGAGGCGCCCGCAGATGATCTGTTCCAGCCCCATCTGTTGCATCTTGGCGCGGCTGGTAAAGCCGAGCTTGGTACCGATGGTGTACTCGCCGCGCCGCAACCGGCGCGCCACCGCGAGTCGCTGGATCGCGTAGGCGTCGGCGATGCTGAGCTTGTGTGTCTGCGTGAGTTGTTGAATCGGCTTGCCGTGACAAGTGGCATTGTCGATCCGCGCCGCGAGTTTCGTGAGCACGAACTTTTTCACGGGGTGATCCCGGAGAACAGCGCGCGCACCGAGCCGAGCCCGGAAATGCGCAACGTGAACGCGTCGCCGGGCTGCACATCCACCATGGGACCGAGTGCGCCGGAAAGCACGATATCCCCGCTGCGCAGCGGCCGGCCGACTTCGACCATCTTTCGCGCCAGCCAGAGCGTGGCGTTAAGCGGATTACCGAGACAGGCGGCGCCCGCACCGGTGGATACCGGTTCCCCCTTGTGTTCGACCACGGCGCCGCACAGGCGCAGGTCAAATTCATTCGGCTTGCGCGCCTCGGTGCCGAGCACGAACATCCCTGACGAGGCATTGTCGGCGATGGTGTCCACGATCCCGATCTTCCAGTCCTTGATGCGGCTGCCGACGACCTCGAAGGAGGGCAGCGCATAATCCACCGCCGCCATGACGTCGGCAATGGTCAGGGAATTCCCGTCCAGTCCCTGGCCCAGCACGAAGGCCACTTCGCCTTCGATCTTCGGCTGCTGCAATTTTTCATAGGGGATGGTCTCCCCGTCTGCATAGCACATATCGGCAAACAGCATGCCGTAGTCCGGCTGGTTGACGCCCAATTGATCCTGGACGGACCTGGACGTCAGCCCGATCTTGCGCCCCACCAGCCGCCGCCCGGCGCGTATCCAGTAGTCGGTGTTGATGTCCTGGATGGCGTAGGCGCCGGCCAGGTCGGTGTCCGGCAGCCGTGCGCGGATGGGTGCGCAATACTGGCGGGACTGGTAGATTTCCCGCAATTCCGTGGCAATCGTCTCGTGAATGGCTGTGGTCATATAATGAAACCGACAAAGGGGCTGATGTCCCCGGCCCGGCATTCTGACCCATAAAACCGGACCATGGCCAGTGCCGCGGGTGGTTTCCGCACCAAACCGCGGAATATTCGTATCGACCGGTATTGAAGTGCGCCATGATGGATTTGACCAACAGCAAAGTCGTCAAGGGAAAGGCAAAACCGCGCGGGCGGTTTCCGCATGTCCGCCGTGCCGGGGATTACCTGTTTGTTTCAGGTACCAGTGCCCGGCGTGCCGACAACACCATTGAAGGCGCCGATGCGGATGAATCGGGCAAGGTGCGGCTGGATATCCGGCGCCAGACCCGGGCCGTGATCCTCAACATCCGCGATATCCTGCACAGCATGAAGGCGGACCTGGACCATGTCGTCGAGATCTCGGCATTCCTGGTCAGCATGAATGACTTCGACGGGTACAACGAGGTGTATGGTGAGTTCTTTGACGAAACCGGCCCGGCCCGGACCACGGTGGCGGTGCATCAGTTGCCTCATCCGTACCTGCTCATCGAGATCAAGGCCGTGGCTTACAAGCCACGCAAAAAATCTGTCAGCGGGAGATAAACCATGAGCAAGGGCAGCATAATTGCAGGGTTCCTGGCCCCCCCATCCGCCGCACCTGGTCTATGGCGAGAATCCGAAGCAGAACGAGCCGCGCTCGAAGGGAGGGTGGGAACAGTTGCGCTGGGCCTACGAGCGTGCGCGCAAGAGCCTCGAGGAATTGAAGCCGGATGTACTCCTCGTGCATTCGCCGCACTGGGTCACGCAACAGGGACACCATTTTCTCGGCGTGAAGAAATTACGCGGTAAGTCCGTGGACCCCATCTTCCCGAACCTGTTCCGTTATTCCTTCGAACTGGATGTGGACGTGGCGTTGGCGGAGGCCTGCTGCGCCGAGGCCGCGGCGCTTGGCTTGACCACCAAGATGATGCGCAATCCCAACTTCCGTGTTGACTACGGCACCATCACCACGCTGCACATGATGCGGCCGCAGTGGGACATCCCCGTGGTCGGACTGTCAGCGAACAATTCGCCGTACTACCTGACCACGGAGGAGGGCCTGGGCGAGATGGACCTGCTCGGCAAGGCCACGGCGCGTGCCATCGAGAAGAGCGGCAAGCGCGCGGTGCTGCTGGCGTCGAATACGCTCTGCCATTACCACTTCAGCGAGGAACCGGAAGTGCCCGAGGACATGTCCCGGGAGCATCCGCAGAATTATCCCGGCTACCTTTGGGACATGCGCATGATCGAATTGATGCGCAAAGGCAGGACAAAAGAGGTATTCAAGTTGTTGCCGCAGTTCATCAACGAGGCATTCGCGGAAGTGAAGTCAGGCGCCTTCACCTGGATGTTTGCGGCCATGGGCTACCCGGAGATCCCCGGCGAGCTGCATGGCTATGGCACGGTGATTGGCACCGGCAATGCCGTCATGGAGTGGCGGCTGGATCAGGCAAAGCGGGCCCAGGCCGCATAAGGATCCGGCATGAAAATACTGAATGGGATGAGTCGCAAGACAACGCGCGCGTCGGCGGCAAGGCGCAAAAGCGCGGTGCGGAAGGCCGGCCGGAGTCGTGGCGCAGGACCCGCTGCCCGCAAGGGTTCTGCAGTCGTCGCCGCCTTCCTGGTCCCGGGTTCGCCGCTGCCCTATGTGCGGCGCGACAACCCGTCCTGGGGAAACCTGGCCACGGCCATGGAGCAGGCCGGCCGCGCGCTGGCAGCGTCAGGTGCCGACACCCTGGTGGTGTATTCCACGCAGTGGATCGCCGTGCTGGATCAGTTGTGGCAAACCCGCCCGCGGGTGCAGGGTATCCACGTGGACGAGAACTGGCACGAGTATGGCGATCTGAAGTTTGATTTTCGCACCGACGTGCCTTTGGCCGAGGCCTGCATTGCCGCCACGACTGCCAGCGGCATCAAGGCCAAGGGCGTGGACTACGATGCCTTTCCGGTGGACACCGGGACCATCGTCGCGAATCACTACCTGAATCCCGGCAGTACGCGACCACTGGTCATTGCCGCAAACAATGTCTATCACGACTGGCAGCGCACGATGGATCTCGGCGCCATCGCAAAACGTTCGGCTGCCACCCTCGGGCGACGCATCGCCGTGGCCGGAGTCGGAGGGATGTCGGGATCGTTCTTTCGCCACTGCATAGACGAAAAAAAGGATCACATCGCCAACCCGGTGGAGGATCGCTGGAATCGCCGCATCCTCGGGTTGATGGAAAAGGGCGATCTGGCGATGTTGTCAAAGGAATGCCCGCGTTTCGCGCAGGAAGCCAGGGTGGACATGGGGTTCAAGCATTTTGCGTTTGTACTGGGCGCGCTGGGCGGGCGTTTCGACGGCGTCATCGTGCACGGATATGGGCCGCTGTATGGCAGTGGTGCGGCGGTGGTCGAATTCCGGATTCACACTACTTGAACAACAGGCGCTGAGCCCAATCATGGCTTCCCGGGCACCCATCAACGAACGGAATTCCGAGTTGTTGCAGCGCATGTTCGCGCGCGGACTCGGGGAACTGCTCATCCTGCACGTGCACGAATCGAGTGTCGTCCTCGGGCAATTGGGGCTGAAGAAAAACCGGCTCATGCTGTCGGATTCCAAGTACCTGACCGGCGTGCGCCCGGCCGATGTTGCCGCATGCGCGGAGTCGGGGCTGCTGGGAATGATCAGCGCCTCGACCCAGTATGAATGGGCAAGCCTTACGTTTCATGGCCTCAATCAATGCCGTGTCAAGGTGGACCTGAGCCAGACCCGCGGTGGCCGGCTGGCTACCTCACGTGATCTGGAAGGTGAAGATCTGACGGAGTTGGTCGGCAGCGTGTACCGGGGTTTTCGCTGGCTCCTGGATCGGCATTTTCTGCCCGTGGTCACCATGCAGCCAATGCAGGCAAAAGACGGCGAGTGGGGTTTCGCAGTGGTCGATCTGCGCATGGGTGCCGTCGATCTTGCCGCCGTCCGAAATATCAACGACGCCGTGCGCCAATCCACCGAACGGCATATTGAGATCGACATCATTGAGGAAGAGGTCCAGAGCGAAAAATTTGACGAATTGTTCAGCGGTTTCCTGCCGTCATCCCTGCCAATGCGCCAGGTAGCCAGTAAGCCTGCGCCGTCTCCGGCGGTTAAGGCTGTCATTGCGGCGGCACCGGTAGCGGAACGGACTCCAGTCCCCGTTGCAGTGCCCTCATCTGCTCCTGCAGCCGTTGCTTCCCCCGCCGTTTCCACTGCTGTAACCCGCCCTCCCGTTCCCGCTGCCACTACCGCGGTCGTGCATGAACATCAGGGTGTGGCTCCAGTGGAACTGGTGCGCCAGAACCTGGAAATGTTGAAGGAAGTAGTGGAGGAGATCGGCGCGCCGCGCGCCTTTGGGATGTTCGAACGTTGGGCAACGCGCGTGGCGGTGTCCAGGGCCGAATACCTGAAGCGAACACAGAAAATCGAGTTTGATGCGATCCGTGAGTATTTTGATTTCATCGCGGAGCAAATGCGATCCGCCGGTGAGAACCACGTGATCGTCAGGGAAACAGGCGACACTATTGAACATGAGGTCCGCGATTGCATTTATCGCGAGGCTTGCAGGCACAGCGGTGTAGATCCCGAGGGTCGCTGGAGTACCTGTGCGCAGGCCATACCCGGCGTCCGCGACCGGGTCGCAGCGACCCTGGATCCACGGCTGGCCTGGTCCTGGACCAACTGCGATCGCCGGGAGGGCCGCGCCTGCATCCTCGAAATGAAACTCAAGCAGGGTTCGTAGTCCGCGCACACCGATCAGATTCCCCCCAAGATGTCTGCTGCCTCGCGCAGCAAAAATGTTTACATCGTGCTGTTGCGGCACAGTTTCATACCTCAATTGGTGTACTACGCTTTTTTGTCACGACACCCGGACTGAAAGTCCCATAATGGTTCCCGCATACGTGAGCCTCGGTGGGTCAGGTCCAGGGGAGATTCAGGCGATAAAAGCGAACTGGTTCACAGTTCCCCGGTAGGCGACTGCGTAAGCTGTTAAAAAGGCGCCCAGATACCGCCAAGGATTGCTGTGAATGGTTACGTTTTGCGCAACAAAGTCCGGGCAGGCTGTTGAATTGGCAGTCTGCAACGCCGGAACCATTCAGCTATGAGCACAGAGACACACGCATCCCTGCTGAATCCAATTTCCGGGACTGACCACATGAACCCTGTTCCCCGCGTCCGCATCCTCATCGTCGATGACGAAGTGGCGAACCTGCGCGCGCTTTGCGACACGCTGGGCGATCGCGGCTACGAGACTGAAGGGTTCACGGCAGGAGCAGGAGCCCTCGGCGCTCTGCGCGAACGGCAGTTCGATCTGCTGCTCACCGACCTGGTAATGCCGGATATGGACGGCGTGGCCCTGCTCGGCGCTGCCATGCAGATCGATCCGCACCTGGTCGGTATCCTGATGACCGGCAAGGGCACCATCGAAACCGCGGTGCAAGCCATGCAGGCGGGGGCGTTGGACTACGTCCTGAAGCCGATAAAGATGGGCGCCATTCTGCCGGTGCTGGCGCGCGCGGTGAGCGTGCGGCGTCTGCGGCTCGAGAATCTTGAACTGCGCAACACGGTGGCGATCCACGAGCTCAACCAGGCCATCGCCCACACACTCGACGCCAAGGTCCTGCTCGACAAGGTTGCCGGCGCAGCACTCGCGCAGTTCGAGGCCGACGAGGCATCCGTCATGCTACTGGCTGAGGACGGTGATTCCCTTTACGTCGCCGCGGTTCGCGGTGAGCGGCGCGAACAGATGCTTGGCGCCCGTGTGCCCATCGGCAAGGGGATCGCGGGCCAGGTGGCCGCGAGCCGCGAGCCGCTGCTGCTGCAGGGTGAAGTCAACGACCCGCGCAAAGTGCCGCTGCACCCGCGTCCCGAGATCCAGTCCGCGCTGTCCATGCCCATGATCACGCGCAACAAGCTGATTGGCGTGCTGAATGTCAACTACACGCGCCATCCGAGAGCCATTCCGCTCGGTCAGATCAGGGGACTGAGCATCTTCGTCAATGCCGCCGCGGCAGGCATCGAGGCCGCGCGATTGCACGAGGAGCAGCGCAATGCCGACGCGCGTCATCGCGCAGTGCTGCTGAAGGCGCAGGAGGAACTCCGGATTAACGAACAGCGATACCGGGCACTGGTTGAGACCACCCTCGTGTTGCCCTGGGAATTCGATCTGGCGGAGTGGCGCTTCACGTATGTGGCGCCGCTGGCGGAAAAGGTGTTCGGCTATACGCGCGAGGAATGGCTGGTTTCCGGGTTCCGGGAGCGGCTTATCCACCCGGATGACCGCGACCACGCCGTGCGTTACAGCAGGGAACAAACCCTGGCCAAAAAGGATCACGTGCTGGAGTACCGTACCATTGCGGCCGACGGCCGCTGCATCTGGGTCCGTGACCTGGTCTCCGTGGTTGTGGACGAAGCCAATGCGGGCAAGCTGCGCGGAGTCTTTGTTGATATCACCGCTGCCAAGCAGGCAGAACTGGAACTGCGCCGCTTTGAGGAAATGGTCGCCACGACCACGGACATGATGACATTGCGGGGCGCCGACGATCGCTACCTGATTGTGAACGATCAGTATTGCAGGTACTTCAACATGGCACGCGAGCAGATCATTGGCCGCACACCAACCGAGTTGTTCGGCCATGAGCAATATGAAGAGGTCATCAGACCCTGTTCGGAGAGATGTCTGCGCGGAGAGACGGTCCGGGCGGAAAGCTGGATCGATTACCCCGGGGCAGGGCGCCGTTACATGGATCTGCACTATCATCCCTTCCTTGATGCGGGCGGCCGCGTGGCGGGGATCGTCGTCAGCGCCCGTGACATCACCGAGCGCAAGCAGGCCGAACAGGAATTGCACGTCCGGCTGGAACAGCAGGCTGCACTGGCGCGCTTCAGTGCCATTGCACTGATCAGGCGTGACCTGGAGGCCCTGTTGCGGCAGGCGGCGGAACTGTGCGCCCAGGTACTTGACGTCGAGTATTGCAAGGTCCTGGAAATCGTCCCGGGTACCGGAACGCTGCTGCTGCGTTCCGGTGTCGGTTGGCGCCACGGCGTGGTGGGGACGGCCATTGTCGGGACCGAAATGGATTCACAGGCAGGTTATACGCTCCAATTGCGTAAACCGGTCATCGTTACCGACCTGCGCACGGAAAAGCGATTCCGCGGCCCGGAACTGCTTCGCAGCCATGGTGTCGTGAGCGGGATGAGCGTCATCATCGGCGAGCCGGACAATCCTTTTGGTGTGCTCGGAGTACACACGCAACGCAGCCGGCAATTCACGCCAGACGACGCTGCCTTCCTGCAGTCGGTCGCCAATACGCTTGCCGGTGCGATATTGCGCAATCGCGCGGAATCCACTCTGGCCGCCGCGGAACAGCGCTTTTCCCTGTTGCTGAATTCGAGCCCGTCGGTAATTTACGCAACCGAGGTCAGCGGCAATTACCACTGCAACTTTGTCAGCAGCGCGCTGAGCGATGTCGTTGGATACCAACCGCAAGTGATGCTGTCGGACCCCGCATTCTGGATAAACCAGGTTCATGCGGACGACCTCGCGCGGGCTGTAAGCCAGATCAAGATTGCGCTGGATAGCGGCGGCGGAACCAATGAGTATCGCTTCCGGCACAAGGATGGCTACTTTCGATGGATCCGGGACACTTTCAAAGTCCTGCATGATGCAGCGGGGAAGCCGGCAGAGGTCGTGGGAACCTGGACCGATGTGACGGAGCGGGTGCGCATGGAATCGGAACTTCGAACCAGCGAAGAGCGCTTCCGCCTGACCGCAGAGGCAACCAACGACCTTATTCATGAGTGGAACATGGAGACGGGAAAAATTGAATGGTTTGGCGACGCCGCCGCGACCATGGGTTATACGGAAGACGAGCTGCCCCGGACCGAGGCCGATTGGTGGTCCGCCGTGCATCCCGAAGATCTGGAGCGCATAAAAACAGCCTGGGCGGTTCACTCGAAAGATGATTCGCAACCGTTCTCGGAAGAGTACCGCATCCGGATTGGCAAGCAGGGTTACCGGATATGGGTGGTGGGCGGAGCATTTATTGAGTCCGCCGGCGGGCAGTTGCGAAGGTGGATTGGTGCGTGTACGGATGTAACCGACGCCAGGCAACTGAAAGAGCGCCTGTTCCAGTCGCAAAAGATGGAAGCAATTGGCCAGCTTACCGGCGGCGTCGCACACGATTTCAACAACCGCCTGACCGTGATCCTCGGAAACCTGGAGCTGCTGGAGCGCCGCCTTGCCGATCCGGATGGCAGGCGCCTGGTGCAGTCGGCACTTGCTGCTGCGGAAGGTGGGGCGGAATTGACCAGGCAATTGCTGGCGTTTTCGCGAAAACAGGTGCTGGAGAAGAAGGTATTTGATGTGAATGCGTTGCTTACCCAGAGTCACGATCTGCTGGTGCGGACATTGGGGGAGACCATTACCGTGAAAACGGTGGGCACCAGCCGCACCTGCCTGGTCGAATCCGACCGCGCACAACTGGAAAATATCATCCTGAATCTTGTAATAAATGCCAGGCACGCGATGCCGGAGGGAGGCCAACTGACGATAGAGACTGCAATCGTGGCCATTGACCAGACCTACATCGAAGCGCATGCGCACGCCCGCGCCGGGGATTACGTGATGATCGCGGTTTCCGACACCGGCACTGGCATGAGCGAGGAGGTCAAGCAGCACGCGTTCGAACCGTATTTCACCACCAAGCCCCAGGGCCAGGGCACCGGGCTCGGACTCGCCATGGTTTATGGTTTTATCAAGCAGTCCGAAGGACACATCGAGATCTACTCCGAACCCGGGCACGGCACCAGCGTGAAGATTTACCTGCCGCGGCACGGGCGCGCGGCGGAGGCCGGGACTGCCGCCCCGTCCGCAACCAGGCCGGAGCGCCCGGGTCTGTTGCGCGGTTACGCCGTGCTGCTGGTTGAGGATGAGACGCCGGTTCGCGAGATCGCGACGGAGATCCTGCGTGGTCTGGAGTGCGAGTTGTTGATCGCGGCAAATGCGGCCGAGGCGATATCGCTGTTTGACAAGCATCCATCCATTGACCTGCTATTCACCGATGTAGTGATGCCGGGCAGCATGGGCGGGGTGGAGCTGGCCGTTGCACTGCGCAAGCACCGGCGCGAGTTAAAGGTGCTCTATACGTCCGGTTATGCGCCCCAGGCTGCCAGCGGCCGTTTCCAGGTCGATGGACCGAACGACTTCTGGATCGCGAAACCCTATCGGCCACTGGCACTGCGCCAGACGGTCCGCGACGCCTTGTTGAGGCAGGGTTGAGCCATGACGATGCCCCACCTGCTTGTAGTCGATGACGAACCCGATGTAGCCGAGTTCCTTGCCGAAGTTGGCCGGCGCTGCGGCTACGAGGTATCCAAGGTGTGCATGCTTCCGGAAATCCAGCAGGCGCTGGCGGAAGGGCCACCGCAGGTGGTGACCCTGGACCTGCAGATTCCGAATCTGGATGGCGTGCAACTGCTGCGGTACCTTGCCGAGCAGAAGGTAAAGGCAGGCATCCTGTTGATTAGCGGCACCGATTCGCGGGTGCGCAGTACGTCGCTGCGGCTCGGCAAGGAACTGGGGCTGAATATGCTGGGGACCCTGCAGAAGCCGGTTCACGTAGCGGAACTCGAAACCATACTCCAGCGCGCGATTCCGAATGCCCCCCCGACACCGGAGCGGCTGGCACAGGCAATCGAAAACAATGAACTGGTTGTTCACTACCAGCCGCAGGTGCTGTTGAAGAAACCGATGGGACAGGTCATTGGCGTGGAGG
>CAYMXG010000049.1:0-11512 GCA_964394115.1 uncultured Enterobacteriaceae bacterium
CCACATGCGCCATGATGGGGAAAGAGTTTTACCGGCGGCTGATGCGCGCCACGTGTTTTAAGCTTTTCACGCGCCGCATCACCTGGGCCAGGTGCTGGCGGTCGCGCACCTCAATCACGAATTTCAGGGTCGTGTAGCGATCGTCCTTGTCCTTCATCTCCACGTGCACGATGTTGGCCTGCTGGTCGGAGATCACGGCGGCGATCTTCGCCAGCACGCCGCGCTGGTTGGTGACCTCGACGCGCATGTTGGTGGGGAACTCACCCTCGATGCCGGTCTCCCACCCCACATTGATCCACTTGTCCGGGTGATTGCGGTACTCGGCCACGTTGGTGCACGACTGGTGATGCACCACGATGCCGCGGCCAGCGGTCACGAAGCCGAGAATCGGGTCGCCGGGGATGGGGCGGCAACACTTGGGGAAAGTGACAACCAGTCCTTCCGAACCGCGGATCAGCAACGGGGCCGCGCTGGCGTCCGCGGGTTTGACGTGGGACTGCGGCGCGGCGGCCCAGTCGTCCAGCAACTGGCGCGCGATGATGGGCGCCATGCGGTTGCCCAGTCCCACCTCCTGCAGCATCTGCTCCTCGGTGCCGAGATGGGTTTCCGCGAGCACCTTTTTCAATTGCCGGGGCTGGATGCCGTCGTAACTGGAGTTGTGTAATTGCAGTTCGCGCACGAGCAGGCGCTTGCCGAGTGCCGCAGCCTCACTTAACTGCAGGTGTTTCAGATAGTGGCGGATGTTGGAGCGCGCCTTGGCAGTGACGGAGAAATTGAGCCAGGCGGGATTGGGGTGTGCTCCCGGAGCAGTGACCACCTCCACCGTCTGGCCCGTGGTCAGGCGCGTCCCCAGCGGTGACAGGCGCCGGTCAATGCGCGCGCCGACGCAGGCATTACCCACGTCGGTGTGGATGGCATAGGCAAAATCCACGGCAGTGGCGCTGCGCGGCAGTTCCACGATCCGGCCCTTGGGTGTGAATACATAGACCGACTCCGGGAACAGGTCCACTTTTACGTTTTCCAGAAATTCCTGCGGATTGCCTGCGGTGGTTTGCATCTCCATGATGCGGCGCAACCATTCCCGCGCGCGTTTGTGCGCGCCGCTGCGCTCGCTGGCGCTGCCCGACTTGTAAAGCCAGTGCGCGGCGATGCCGGCCTCGGCCACGTCGTTCATTTCGCGCATGCGGATCTGCACTTCGATGGGAGTCCCGAACGGCCCGAACAACACGGTGTGCAGGGACTGGTAGCCGTTGGACTTGGGAATGGCGATGTAGTCCTTGAATTTTCCCGGCACCGGTTTGTACAGGTTGTGCACGGTGCCGACGACGCGGTAACAGTCGTCCACGCTGTCGACGACGATGCGGAATGCGAACATGTCGTAGACCTCGTCGAAAGACAACCCCTTGCTGCGCATCTTCTGGTAGATGCCGTACAAGTGTTTTTCCCGGCCCATGACCTGGGCGTGGATCTTCTCCTGGCGCAGGCGGCGCTTGAGCGCGGAGCGGATCTTGTCCACCACTTCCTTGCGATGCCCGTGCGCCTTGCGCACCTGTTCATTCAGGATGCGGTGGCGCAGGGGATGGAGCGTGGCAAATCCCAGTTCTTCCAGTTCCAGGCGGATGGTGTTGATTCCCAGCCGCTGGGCGATGGGTGCGTAGATGTCCAGGGTCTCCCGTGCAATGCGGCGCCGCTTGTCGGGCGGTAGCGCGCCGAGTGTGCGCATGTTGTGCAGCCGATCCGCAAGCTTCACCAGGATCACGCGGATGTCGTTGCTCATGGCCATCAACATCTTGCGGAAATTCTGTGCCTCGGCCTCCGCGTGGGTATCGAAGGGGATCTGCGTCAGCTTGCTGACACCATCCACGAGTTCCGCGACGCCCTTGCCGAAGCGGCGCTGGATCTCTCCCTTGGCCGTGCGCGTGTCCTCCATGACATCGTGCAGGATCGCCGCGATCAGGGTTTGCGAGTCCATGTGCATGTCGGCCAGGATCTGCGCCACTTCCAGCGGGTGATGGATGTAGGGCTCGCCGCTCATGCGGTGCTGGCCGGCATGGGCCTTGGCTCCAAAATCATAGGCACGCAGGACACGCTCCACCTCGTCTGCCTGGAGGTAGTCGCTGACCTGGCGCTGCAAGTCTTCGATGGTGACGCTCATGAGGGGAATTCTAGCAGCAGGAGGCCGCGCGGTTCCGGGCGGTCCCTCCCCCAGGCTGGGATCGGAGCCCGGGAAGGTAACAATTGAGGCTGGGGTTAGCGAAACCATAAACGGCCAACCTGGCCATTCATGGATGATCGCTGTTTACTCGGGGAGGTCCGGCAGGGGCGGGAACTCGAGGTTGGCGAGGGACTCTTCCACCACCGGTTTGCCAATGCTGTCGATGTTGGCAAGGGTCACCACGCCGGCCTCAATCTCGCGCAAGGCGATGACCGTGGGCTTGTCGCCTTCCTCCGGCACCAGTGGGTCCGCGCCCAAGCCCAGTTGCCGGGCCCGCTTCGCGGCCAGCAGCACCAGGTCATAGCGGTTGGGGATATGGGCCAGGCATACTTCAACTGTCAATCGCGCCATGTGGACAACCTCAGTAAGTGATTTGCTGCAACCCGGTTGGTTCAGCCGCACCGGGGTGTTCAGGGGGCGCAGAGTCTACTGGAAGGGTGGCGTTACCGCAATAATTCCGCGATCCGGGCATCGGCTGCGGTTTGTTGCAGGCGGTAGTCGCAACGCGCGGCCCCGATGATCGCCTGCAGGTCCGCCTGGGCCCGGTGCAGGTCATCGTTGAACACCAGATAGTCATATTCCCGGCAATGGGAAATTTCTGCCCGGGCATCCTGCATCCGGCGCACGATTTGTGACCGTGGGTCCCCGCGGCCGCGCAGGCGCTGCTCCAGCACCTCCATGGCAGGCGGGAGGATGTATATGCCGATCGTGTCCGGCATCAGGGCACGGATCTGACGCGCACCCTGCCAGTCGATCTCCAGTACCACGTCGATCCCGGCCGCCAACTGCTGCTCGACCCAGATCTTCGAAGTGCCGTAGTGATGGTCGAATACGCGCGCGTGCTCGAGGAACGCCTCGCCGGCAATCATCTTCTCGAAGGTCGCCACATCGACAAAATGGTAGGCCACGCCATCCAGCTCGTCGCTGCGCCGGTGCCGCGTGGTATGCGACACGGATACCCGCAACAGCGGGTCGGCGTCGGTCAGTGCGCGCACCAGCGTGGTCTTGCCGCCGCCGGATGGGGCGGATATCACAAACAGGATGCCGCGCCGCTGCATTTATTCCACGTTCTGGATCTGCTCGCGGATCTGCTCTATCAACACCTTCAGATCCACGGAGGCATTGCTGGATTCCAGGGTACCGGCCTTCGACCCCAGTGTGTTGGCCTCGCGGTTCAATTCCTGCATCAGGAAGTCGAGGCGCCTGCCCGCGGGCTGTTCCTGCTCCAGCACATGCCGGACCTCGGCCACATGTGCCTCAAGACGATCCAGCTCTTCGGCCACGTCCAGTTTCTGCACCAGCAACAGGATCTCCTGTTCCAGCCGATCAGCATCCAGTTGCAGTTCCATCTCGCGCGCCCGCTGCAGGTAGCGTTCACGGATGTTGCGAATGATCTCCGGCATCGCGCGCCGCGCCGCCGCGGTAATGGCACTGATGGCGGTGCATCGATCCAGTATCAGCGTCCGGATGCGCTGTCCTTCGCGCCGGCGCGTGTCCAGCAGCGTATCCAGTGTTGCGTCGATGAGTTCCAGCAAAGGACCATTTACCACCGCCAGGTCGAGGACGGTGCGGCCCAATACACCGGGCCAGCGCAATACATCCAGCGGCTGCAGCGGGGCGGGATTGGCAATCGGCAGCGCCCCGGCCGCGGCCAGCAATTGCTGCACCAGCGGCTGATTAATCGCCAGTGGTTCATCACCGGCTTCCTGTCGATCCAGGCGTATCTGACATTCGACCTTGCCCCGGCTCAGGCGCGCGCTGATCCGGTCCCGCATTGCAGTTTCCAGGGCACGCAGATCGTCGGGCAGGCGCAGCGTGACTTCCAGGTAGCGGTGGTTGACGGTACGCATCTCGCAAACCGCCGCGCCCCATTGTATCTGGCGTTCCACCCGCCCGAATGCCGTCATGCTTTGAATCACACTGGATACTCCCAAGTCTGTCCGCTCTGAACAAGTTCAGAGGTTCCCGGGGCCGCTTGCCGCATGGCGCGAATTGTAGCATCCGGGTTCCGCGCCGGGGCGGGCGGAAATACCTCTGGACGGGCAATTTCAGCGTCCCGATAATCCTGCGCCACGAACTGCATTTAATTTTTCTCCCGAGGAATTCGAAAATGCGCCCCAGTGGCCGCGGCAACGATGAACTGCGTCAAGTCAAACTGACGCGTAACTACACCATGCATGCGGAAGGTTCCGTGTTGGTGGAATTCGGCCATACCAGGGTGATTTGCACCGCATCGGTGGAAAACTCCGTGCCCGCGTTTCTCAAGGGTACCGGCAAGGGCTGGGTGACCGCGGAATACGGCATGTTGCCGCGATCCACGAATCAACGCATGCGCCGGGAGGCGAGTCAGAATCGCCAGGGTGGACGGACATTGGAGATCCAGCGCCTGATTGGCCGGTCCTTGCGCGCCGCCGTGAATCTGGAGGCGCTGGGCGAGCTTTCGTGCATGGTGGATTGCGATGTGATCCAGGCCGATGGCGGCACGCGTACCGCGGCAATCACCGGTGGCTACGTGGCGCTGGTGGATGCGCTGAATGCCGCGCGACGCAAGGGGCATATCAAGAAGGACCCGCTGGCGGCCAGGATCGCGTCGGTGTCCGTGGGGATCTGTGACGGGCAGGCCGTGCTGGACCTGGATTATGCGGAGGATTCCAGCGCCGCCACCGATATGAACGTTGTCATGAATGACGCCGGCGGGTTCATCGAGATACAGGGTACGGCCGAGAGCAACGCATTCGCGCGTCCGGAGCTCGATGCCATGCTGGCATTGGCCGAATCCGGCATCCGCCGCCTGTTTGAGTTGCAGGCCGGCGCCCTCGCGGCAGGCTGACATGGCTGCTCCGCAGCGCATCGTTATCGCCAGCAGCAATACCGGCAAGTTACGCGAGCTGGCCGCATTGCTGCACGAATGGCCGGTGGATCTGGTGAACCAGTCCGACCTGGGGGTAACCGAAACGGACGAGTCCGGTATCAGCTTTGTGGAAAACGCCATTTTGAAGGCGCGACATGCGTGCAGCGCCACCGGTTTGCCGGCCATCGCCGATGATTCCGGGATCGAAGTCGAGATACTGGACGGAGCGCCCGGTGTGCACTCGGCGCGCTTTGCCGGCCCCGGCGCCGGCGACGAGAAGAACCTGCAGTTATTGCTGGAGCGAGTGCGGGATACTGGAGCCGTGAACCCGGTGGCGCGCTTTCAGTGCCTGATGGTGTTCATGATCCACGCCGGCGACGCCACGCCCATCATTGCCCAGGGCACCTGGGACGGACACCTGGTGGCCGAGCCGCGCGGCCACCACGGCTTTGGTTACGATCCCATCTTCTTTGTCCCCACCCACGGCTGCACGTCGGCCGAACTCGACCCGGCGATCAAGAATCAGATCAGCCACCGCGCGCAGGCGATGGCAGGGTTGCGGGCGCGCTTTCCCGCGGCGTCTGAAATTCCCCGGCGCCGGGCCGGAACAGGTCGGTGAGTCTCTCCAATCCACCCCCCCTGGCGCTGTACGTACACCTGCCCTGGTGCGTGCGCAAATGCCCATATTGCGATTTTAATTCCCATGCCGTGGGTCACGGCGCTTTTCCGGAAGGCGCCTATGTGGACGCCCTGATCAGGGACCTGCGCTTTACCGCGCCCGGGATCGACGGCCGGCCGATCCGGAGCATCTTTTTCGGCGGCGGCACGCCCAGCCTGTTCTCCGGCACCAGCCTGGGCGTGCTCATGCAGGCCATCTCTGAAAACCTGAATCTGGCCGACGACATTGAGATCACGCTGGAGGCGAATCCCGGCACCATCGAGGCCCACCATTTCAAGGCCTACCGGCAGCACGGGGTCAACCGGTTGTCCATCGGCGTGCAGAGTCTGGATGATCGCAGCCTGCAACGGATCGGCCGCATCCACTCCGCAGCGGAGGCCGTGGCTGCGGTGCATACGGCCCGGGCCGCCGGGTTCGATAACATCAACGTGGATCTCATGTACGGATTGCCGGGGCAGGACGCCGGCATGGCATTGGCGGACCTGTCCCAGGCTGCGGCGCTGCCCGTGACCCATGTGTCGTGGTACCAGTTGACCTTGGAGCCGAACACGGTTTTTTACCATGCGCCTCCGCCGCTGCCGGACGAGGACACCATCCGCACCATGGAAGAGGGCGGTCACGCATTGCTGGAGGGTTCGGGATTTGCGCGCTACGAAGTATCCGCCTTTGCGCGCCCGGATCGGCGCAGCCGGCACAACCTGAATTACTGGGAGTTCGGGGATTACCTCGCCATTGGCGCCGGCGCTCATGACAAGGTCACCGATGTGACTGCCAACACTGTCTCACGTTCGATCCGGCACCGCCTGCCGGCGCGTTTCATGGATCTGGCCGGCGGTGCCGACGCCATCGTGCAGGCACGGGACCTCAATCCCGGTGACCTGGTGCTGGAGTTCATGTTGAATGCATTGCGTCTGACCGGGGGATTTTCTGCGCAGCTGTTCACCGAACGCACCGGGTTGCCAGCGAGCGCCATCGCGGCGCCCGTCGAGCATTGCGTGCGCAATGGCTGGCTCGATACCAGCGCCGGACGGGTAACGCCCACCGCCACCGGCATGCGGTATTTGAATGAGGTGCTGGAACGGTTCCTTCCCGACGACCATGCTGTCGTTGCCGAACGGTTGCCGGCCGGATGAGCGAAAATCGCAACGCACTGCCTGAGGGATACCAGCTGCACTGGTACCGCATTCGTTCGGTGCTGGGGCAGGGGGGTTTCGGCATTACTTATCTGGCGGAAGACATCAACCTCAATCAGCAGGTGGCCATCAAGGAATTCCTGCCGGTCGAACTGGCGCTGCGGGACAAGGATGCCTCCATTCAGCCCATCACCGGTGAAAGTGGCGAGCAATACCGCTGGGGTCTGGACCGTTTCATCAATGAGGCGCAGACGCTGGCGCTTTTCAAGCATCCCCATATCGTGCGCGTGTTCACCGTGTTCAGCGCCAACAATTCCGCCTACATGATCATGGAATATGAACACGGCGTGCCGCTGAGCGAGAGACTCAAGGGCCAGAAATCCATGCCGCAAGCGGAACTCGAATCCATGGCTTTCCCCATCATGGACGGGTTGCAGGCGGTGCATGCCCGGGGTTTCATCCATCGCGACATCAAGCCGGCCAATATCTTCATTCGTGCGGATGGTACCCCGGTGTTGCTGGATTTCGGCTCCGCGCGCCAGGCCCTGGGTGAAATGACGCGCACGCTGACTGCCATGGTTTCTCCAGGTTTTGCTCCCTTTGAGCAGTACACGGCCAGGGGAGAGAAACAGGGACCATGGACGGATATCTACGGACTTGGCGCAACCATGTATCGCGCTGCGGTGGGCAAATCGCCGCCCAACGCCATGGATCGAAGCGAAGCATTGCTGCACACGGGCAAGGACCTCCTGGTACCGGTCGGAGAGTTTGCGCCGCCCGGATACGCGCCGGCATTTCTGACCGCCATCGATCAGGCGCTGAAGTTCCGGCCCGAAGACCGGCCGCAGACTGTGGCCCAATGGCGCCAGGAATTTCGAGGCCGCCGGGATTCCGAGGCACCGACCGCGCAGTCTGTAGCAGCCCCCGGGACCGGCGACACCATACGGATCACGCTGACGCCGCCAGCGCCCGAGGCAGACGCCGAGATAAATCCGCCACCGCGATCCCGGCGGCCCTGGTTTGTGGCCCTGGCAGCCATCGCCTTGTTGCTGGTGGTGATCGGAATTGCTCGACGTGCGTCCCCGCCGCCACCTGTTCTTCCACCGGCCGCTGTCCCGGCAGGTACGGCCGCGGAACCGGCCGCACAATTAACAACTTCTGCACCGCTGTCGGCCGTGACCGGGGCCGCGGTCCCGGACGTGACCCCGCCGGAGACGGTGCCAAAGGCGGTAGAAAAAACTGCGCGCACCGTGCGAAGGGCCGCGGCCAGGCCAGCGCCACCGGCGGCTGAAGCGGAAAGTCCGTCCGCTGGCGGCGCAAATGTCGAACCACCCGCGCTACTGGATGCGGAGGAACGGTCGCGACTGGTGGAATTGCAACGGCGCCTGCAGCGCAAGCCCCGTGACCAGAAAACCCGTGCAGAAATTGGCGCCTTGCTGGAGCGTCTCAACGGCCGGGTGCGCGAGGCAATTCAGACGCAGGATTATCCCCGCGCCGAGGCATATATTAATGAGTTGCTGTTACTGTCGCCGGACAACCCGCGGCTGCGCGAGGCGCTGGCCGCCATCCGTGAGAAACAACTGCATACCCGTAACCCAGGCCCATGAACCAGCCCATTGCCGATGCCATCCGTTCGCGCCGGACCATTCACGAATTCGTGCCCGGTTCGGCGCCGCCCGGCGACGTCATTCAGGCCGCCATTGATCACGCGGCCATGGCGCCGAATCATTACCTTTCGCGCCCCTGGCGTTTTTACCTGCCCGGGCCGGAGACCGCAGAACGGATCTGCCAATTGAATGCCGCGCTGGTGCGCAGCGCCAGGGGTGAGGCCGCGGCCGAGAACAAGCTGAAACGCTGGCGCCAGATGCCGGGCTGGATGGTACTGACCTGTGTGCGTTCCGAAGATCCGGTCCGCCAGCGCGAGGACTTCGCCGCCTGTTGCTGTGCCGCACAGAACTTCATCCTTTACCTGTGGGGGCAGGGATACGGCGTCAAGTGGACCACGGGTGAAGTGACGCAGGACGCCGGCTTTTATTCCCTGCTCGGCATCCAGGCGGACAGCGACGAGGTCGTGGGAATGTTCTGGTTTGGAAAACCGGCGGCGGTACCGGAGCGGGCAACGCCTTCGGGTCCGCTGCCGGTATTCAGTCTGCCCTAGCTGACCCCAGCTGGTCCGGACTCAGCTATCCAGGTGCGCGCGGATTGTCTTTTCAGATCGGCGCACCAGGTTCTTGTGCAGCTCCCATTTTACCAGCGCGGCCGTCGCGGGACTGAGGTGTTGATGGATTCGGCCAAGGAAGCGCGGTCCGGCGACCAGGATCAGTTGCTGGAATTCCCGGTTCTTTCTGCCGCGCTCCAGACGGCGCGCGAGATCCTGGGCAAAGTCATCCAATGCGTTCTCGTGTGGCGTATGTTTTGGTTGCTTGGCGTGACGTGTGTGCCCGCGGCTTTCAAAGGTCCGCCCGGGGCGATCCGAGGACAAATCGTGGCTCAGCGACCTGCTTTCCGGGTGCACCAGGTCGTCGATTTCCGTTAATTGCGCCGACTTGCCGACGCGGGCAAATATCCTGGCGCGGCTGCTGTCCGCAACCACTACCCAAATCTGCATGACATCTGGTCTCCTGGTTCGGGACTCCCATCGTCCATGATTGGATGATCGCGAAGCTGCGTTCGGCGCTTTTTGATCTGCGTCAACGGACTAGCTGCGATCGGCGTCGAGCCACTTCTCCACGGCCGGAGCAACATAGTTGCCGATGCGATCCAGTAACCGGGCGGGGTGTGCGTCGATCAGCAGCATGTCCCGGTGCCGCGGTTGCACAAATCCGCGCGCCACGGCCCCGTCCAGGAAGGCAATCAGCGCATCGTAATAGCCGTCCACGTTCAACAGCGCGCACGGCTTGGAATGCAGTCCGAGCTGGCTCCAGGTCAGCACCTCGAACAATTCCTCCAGGGTTCCCAACCCGCCGGGCAAGGCGATGAAGGCGTCTGCGCGCCGTGCCATCAGTGCCTTGCGCTCATGCATGGATCCGACAATGTGCATCTCGGTCACGCCGGCGTGGGCCACTTCCCGGCGCGACAGGTGATCGGGCAGGACTCCAATGACGCGGCCCCCACCGGCTAGCATTGCATCCGCAAGGATACCCATCACGCCGATGCTGCCGCCGCCATAGATTAAAGTCAGGTCCCGCTCCGCCAGCAGTGCCGCCAGGGACCGTGCCGCGTCGGCGTAGGCGGGCCGATCGCCGGCACTGGCCCCGCAAAATACACAGATCGCATGCATGGGGCGCACGCTAAGCGAAGCCCATGGCAAATGCAAAAGCCTCCACGCGGTTCTGCTAAAATCCGCCGTCCCTGCTCCCGCACCGGCGCCGTTGCCCGTCAAAAGCCCAATTCCATGAGTCTACGCGCTGCAATGAATCGTGCCCTGCTGGACACCCTGGTGTGCGCGGTGCGGCTTTCCGTACGCCTGGCAAAGCCGTTGTTGTTTGCGGCGACGATTCTCACTGCCGGTCTGCTCTGGTACACGGTGGAAAACGTCGCCATCAATACCGATACCGCGGATATGCTGGATGCAAGCCTGCCGTTTCGAATGGCGGGGCATGAATTCGACACGGCATTTCCGCAGTTGTCCGATCAAATTGTCATTGTGGTGGAAGCACCGCGGGAGAATGCCGCCACGTCGGCCGCAGATCAGCTGGCCGTGCGCCTGCGCGCGCATCCGCAGGTATTGCAGTCCATTTTTCAGCCCGCGGGGGGCGATTTTTTCGCCACCCATGGACTGTTGTATCTGGATGAAGAAGAACTCTGGACCCTGGATGAGCGACTGACTGAGGCGGCGCCAATCCTCGGTATCCTGGCGCAGGACCCCAGCCTGCGTGGACTGTTCGAAGCCATGGCTCCCGGCCTGGAGGAGGGGGATGCCGCTTCCCGGCGTCCACTGGCCATGATGTTTGATCGCATCAGCGGCGCGGTGGAGGCGTTACTCGCCGGCGGGGCCAGGCCGGTTTCATGGCGCGACGAGTTGACTCCCAGGGGCGCAGGGGAATCTGCGCCGGTGCGCTCGTTCCTGCTCATCAAGCCGAAACTGGATTTTGCCAGCTTTGAGCCGGCGGCCGAGGCCCTTGACCTGGTGCATCGACTGGCGCGCGAAGTGGAGAAGGATTTTGCTTCCGTGCGCGTACGCGTGACCGGCTCCGCTGCCATGAACAGCGAGGAGCTGGTGACGGTGAGCCGCGATGCGGTGCTGACGACCGCATTGGCATTTGTATTGGTGTGCCTGTTGCTGATCTGGGGGCTGCGATCCGCGGGTGGCGTGGTGGCGGTGCTGGTGTCGCTGGTATTCGGCCTGATCTGGACCGCGGCCTTCGCGACCTGCGCCATCGGCGCACTGAATCTGATCTCGGTTTGTTTTGCCGTATTGTTCATCGGCATGGGCGTCGACTTCGGCATCCAGTTCGCGCTGCGTTACCACGAGGAGTGTGATCAAGGCGTGGCGCAGGGGCCGGCATTGTGCGCAGCTGCCGCCGGTGCCGGCAGTGCATTGACACTGGCTGCCGCCGGTGCGGCGATAAGCTTCCTGTCCTTTGTGCCCACCAGTTACCGCGGCCTGGCGGAACTGGGCGTGATCTCCGCGT
>CAYMXG010000050.1:0-11418 GCA_964394115.1 uncultured Enterobacteriaceae bacterium
TGGAAGGTCATCCTGGAAAACTACAACGAGTGTTATCACTGCGGCCCGGTGCATCCGGAGTTGTGTGATGTGGTGCCGGCGTTTCGCGTGCAGGGCGGCGCGGGGCTCGACTGGGACCACGGTATACCGCATCGTTCCGGCGCGGATACCTATTCCATGACGGGGACGTCAAAGCGCGCGTCGTTTCCACGCTTGAATGAGGATGAACGCATCAATCACAAGGGTGAGCTGGTTTATCCGAACCTGATGTTGAGTCTTGCGCGCGAGCATGCGGCCGCGTTCCGGCTCTGGCCCCAGGGTCCGGAGTGTACGTTGATCACCTGTGAGTTCCTGTTTCATCCGGATGAGATCGCGAAGAAGGATTTTGATCCCGAGGATGTAGTGAAGTTTTGGGACATTACCAATCGGCAGGATTGGGATATTTGCGAGCGGGTGCAAAGGGGGATGCATTCGCAGGTGTTCGAGCATGGGTATTACGCGCCGATGGAGGATATGAGTTTGGATATTCGGCGGTATGTGTTGGAGCGGCTGGGGAACGATTGATATTCCGGCGGGTCATCCCGGTGGGTACAGAGCGCGGATGAGATCCGAGCCCACGACGGCGTGACAAGATATCCAGCCGGAGCGCCAAGTTCCGGCCCGGTGGGACAGGCAAAATCGACCCATGGAAGGCCATTGGGCCCCATCATTTTCCCGGGTGCGAGAACTCTTCGCGGAGGAACTGTCCGGCGGCAATGCCTGCGGGCTGGCGCTGGGCATTGTTGTCGGCGGCCGCACCGTGGTCCATCTCTGGGGCGGCTATCGGGATGCGGCGCGCACGATGCCGTGGATGCCGGATACCCTGGTGTGCCTGTTCTCGGCAAGCAAGCCGCTGGTCGCGGTGATGGTGCTGAAACTGATCGAGCAGGGGTTGCTGGAACTGGATCAACCGGTGGCCCGGTACTGGCCGGAGTTTGCCGCCGGCGGCAAAGGCAACGTCAGCGTGCGCCAGGTGTTGGCCCATCTGGCCGGGATCCCCGCGACGCCTGATACAAACCTGGAATCGGTTTACGACCGGGGCGCACTGGTCCGGGCCGTGGAACAGCAGGCGCCTATATGGCCGCCGGGCAGCCAGGGCTGCTTCCACTCCTTTACTTATGGCGTGATTGCCGGGGAACTGGTGCGCCGGGTCACGGGACGGCCTTTCGGCGAGGTATTCCGCCAGCACCTTTCGCGCCGCTTCGATGGCGGGTTCGCGTTTTCATTGAACCAGGCGGAGCAGTGCCACTGCGCGGAGATGATCCTGCCCGCGGACAACGCCCTGCTCGCCATGATGTGCAGCCCGGAGACCATGCTGGGTCGGAGCTGGCAACCCATGCCCTGGCAGGATCTCAATACCGCGGCATTTCGTGGCTGTGATTTTCCGTCCATTGCCGGTCAGGGAAGCGCAGTGGGTCTGGCGCGCTTCCACGGCATGATGGCCAATGGTGGCGTCATGGATGGCGAGCGTGTGCTGGATGAAGAACTGGTCAACACCGCGCTCACTGAACACTGGCAGCAGTTCGACCCGTTCATGGGCGCGCCGGTGCGCATGGGGTTGGGGTTTATGTTGTCCAATCCGGTATTCCCGTTCACTGGCAACCCTTCCTCCTTTGCCCAGCCGGGTCTGGGTGGCGTGGTGGGTCTCGGCGATCGGGATCTGCGCCTGGGCATCGGCATCACTCCCAATCTGCTGTCCGCCGGATTGCAGGATCCCTTCCTGGATCAGTTGATCGCGGTGACGCTGGAGTGTCTCTAGGGACGCACAGACAAGACATCCAGCCGGGCCGGCAAAACATCTTCGCCGCGGGATGCAATCCTTTCCCCCGTGCCGCCCTATGCAGGGCCACGCACGCCATCGAGGATCGTGAGGGAATGAAATTGTGAGCAATGACAATGAAAGTGAATCCGGGACCGCGGCGCCGCAGCGGTTCGTGCGGCCGGTCCCCCACGAGGGAGACGACGGGCTGTTCCGCCAGTCCTGGTATGCCCTGTGCAAATCCGCGGATGTGCCCCTGGGTGGCGTCATTGGCCGCAATTTTCTTGATGGCAGGGTCGCGATCTACCGCGGCATTGACGGGCGCGTGCAGGTGTTGAGCGCCTACTGTGCCCACATCGGCGCGGACCTGTCCCTGGGGACCGTCACCGGTAATGCACTGCGCTGTGCCTTTCACCACTGGGAATATGATCGCGAGGGGCGTTGCATTCGCACCGGCATCGGCGACCCGCCGCCGGCGCGCGCCTGTGTGTTCAACTTTCCCACCGTGGAAAAGTTGGGCGTGGTGTGGGCCTTCAATGGCTACGAACCGCTGTTTGAACTGGCGGACCCGAGTCGTCCCATGGAGCACCTGTTGCTGGAAGTCACCGATCCTTTTCCCGTGGCCACGGATCCCTGGGTGATCTGTTGCAATACGCCGGACTGGGCCCATTTCGCCATGGTGCACCGCTTCGGCTTCCCCATCGAAGGGCAGAACGAGTCGCTCACCTTCGACGAATACGGCGTGCGCCGGCATTTCACCGCGGTGCTGGAACATGGCGCCGGCCCGGAGATAACCTTTGATGTCACCGTGCGCGGCACGAACCAGGTGCTGATCGAAGGCGTGCTGGAGGGCCGCTGGTTCGCGGTCGTGGCCTGCCTGGGCGTGCCGCGCCCCGGGCAGTGTGATTTCTTTGTCACCACGCTGGTGGATCGCCGCGAGGCGAAAAGCGAGCACGGCGCCCGGGAGGATCTAACCCACTACGCCGCCATCGCCGGGCGCATGGGCGCCGAGGATTCCCCCATCTGGGAGTACATACACTTCAAGCCGGGTTCGCTCACGCGCGCGGATCAGGCCTTGGGCGCCTACCTGCAGCAGTTGCGCAAATTTCCCCGCGCCCATCCCGCAGCCGAGTTTCTCAACTGAGTGGCCCTGAACGCCGCCACGGATTTCAGCGGGAAGCATGTGCTGGTCACCGGCGGCAGCCGTGGCATCGGCTTGCACGTGGCGCGCGCCTTTGCCGTGGCTGGGGCGGATGTGACCGTGCTGGCGGAACGGGACGAGGTCACGGAGGTGGCGCAGGAGCTCGCGCGCACCGCAAACGGAAGGATCAGCGCGGTGTTGTGCGACGTTACCGATGGCGCGGCCCTGCGCAAGGCACTGTCCGCGCTGGGTCCGCTGCATGTACTGGTGGTCAATGCGGGCACCGGCGACATCACGCCCATGGATGATCTGTCCGCGGAAATGGATGCCCTCATTGAGCGCATCCTGCGCGTGAATCTGCTGGGCGCCTTCAACACGGTGCGCGCCGCGCTGCCGTTGATGGGCAAGGAAGGGCGGGTCATTTTTACGTCTTCGGTGCACGGCCAGTCCATCGCACCTCCGGGCATGGGCGCCTACACCGCTTCCAAGGGCGGGGTGGAGGCGTTGATGCGGACGCTGGCGCGGGAACTGGGCGCGCGCGGGATTAATGTGAATGCGGTGGCGCCGGGCATGGTGACCACGGAACTGACCATGGGCGCGGTGCGCAAGCTGTTCGCAGCGCAGATCCGGGATGGGACAAAGGACATCACCGAGGCGGACATGATCCGGCAATTGAACATGGGCCAGGCCATCCATGGCCTGCCGGTGGATCCGGATCGGCTGGCGCAGGTGTACCTGTTCCTGGCCTCCGATGCCGGCGCGGCCATCACCGGCCAGAGCATCAATGTGGATCATGGCCTGCAAATGAAATGAGCAACGGCTTATCCATGACTGCCACGCGCCCCACACTGACTCGGCAAAAATTGCAGGAACGTTGCGCGGTACTGCATCCACGGCTCACGGCCGCGGCGCGGGAAATGGTGTCCCGGGGCGCCATCGGCGTGGCGGCAAGTGTTCGTGTGCCGGGACTGGCGCAACCGCTGGTGGTCGTCGCCGGAACCGCGGACATGGCCGGCACGAAGCCGCTGTGCGGAGACGAAAGCTTCGCCATCGCCAGCCAGTCCAAGATGTTCACCGCTGCGGCCGTGCTGTTGCTGGCGCGGGAGGGCGTGATTCGACTCTCTGACCCGGTCACGAAGTACGTGGGGCCCGTTCCCGCTGTGGATGAGGATGCCACGATCATCCAGTACCTGAACCACACCAGCGGCATCGGTAATTTCATTCATGCCCTGACCACGCTGCCCTGGCCCTGGCCCCGGCTTTCCTATGAAGACATCCTGGCCCTGGCCCACGTGCAGGGGCGGCGCTTTCGCGCCGGCGCACGCCTGGACTACAACAACACTGACGTGGTGGTGCTGGCGCGGTTGTGTGAACTGGTCAGCGGCGTGCCCCTGCCGCGCTTTCTGGCCGAGCGCGTTTTCACGCCGCTGCAAATGAACGAAACCTTCGTTGCCGCCGGAGTGGACGGGCGCCGGGACCACATGGCCAAGGGCTACTACCTGCCGAGCCAGGGCTACGACGGACCGCCGGTGGATGTCACGGCGATGCCGGATTACTCCATCGCCGGGGCGGCGGGGAACATCGTCTCCACGCTGCCGGACATGATGAAATGGACGGACGCCTTGTTGTCCGCCGGCAATGCCACATGTCTCACGCTCAAGGACTTCGTTGCCGACGTGGCGGACGTGGGATTGGGCCTTCCCCACTGGTTCTTTCCGCGTACCTATGGCCGCGGGGTGGAACGCTGGTGTTGGGCAGGCCGATCGTTCTGGGGCCACCGTGGCTCGTTCTTCGGCTATCACTCCGGCACGTTCGTGGAGCCGGAATCCGGCGCCGCATTCAGCATGTTCCTGACCATGTGCACCCGCGGCGGATTCATGGATTTCATCAACGTCCAGGGCCACGACTACATGGCGTTCATGGAGTCCTGTGGTCACGTGGCCATCGACGCCGCGGAATTGCCATGAGCGCCACCGGCGCGGGGTTTGCCCCCCACTACGCGGGCAGTCGCCGCGCGTTCCTGGACCAGTGTGCAAGGCAGGGCGCACCAGTGCGGAGCTGGACGCATCCGTCCCGTGGGCCGGATGGCGAGGTACTCACCACCGATGTGGCATTACTCGGCGCACGGGAGCCGAAACGGATGTTGATTGTTTCTTCCGGCACCCATGGGGTGGAAGGATTTTGCGGCGCCGGCGTGCAACACGTGTTGCTGGCCGCGGGTCTGCACCGGGAACTGCCGGCGGATACCGGTTTGGCGCTGGTGCATGGCGTTAATCCCTTCGGCTTCGCGTGGCTGCGCCGCACCGACGAGAACAATGTGGATCTCAATCGGAATTTCCTCAATCACGCCGGTCTGTATCCGGACGATGCCGTCTACGACGAAGTGCATCCGTGGCTGGTGCCGGAGGACTGGAACGGTGCCGGCCGGCGCGCCGCGGAAGCGGCGTTGCAGGACTATGTGCGTGAGCGTGGGGCACGCATGCTGCAGGAGGCCACCTGCCGCGGCCAGTACAGCCACGCCGATGGTTTGTTTTACGGCGGTCGCGCTCCCGCCTGGTCCAATCACACCTGGCGCACCATCCTGCATGAGGTGACCGGCACGAGCCGGGTCCTGGCCGTGCTCGATGTGCACTCGGGACTGGGGGCACGCGGCGCCTGTGAACTGATTTCGGGTGCGCGGCAGGGGACGCCGGAACACCAGTCGGCGCTGCAATTGTTCGGCGATGAGCTCGTGTTCCCGGGGCTCTCCTCCACGGCGCCGGCCGCCTGCGGTTACATGAGCGACTCCCTGGCGCAGACGTTGCCCAACGTGCCCGGTGCCTTGGTGGTGGCGGAATATGGCACGCAGCCCTTCGACGACATCCTGGAGATCCTGCGCGCGGATAACTGGATCCATGTCCGGGACAAACCCGGTTCAAAGTTGTGGCGGGAAATAAAGTCCGGCATGCGGACCGCCTTCGTGGGCGATGATTCCGCCTGGCAGGAGGCCGTGATTGACCGCGCGGTGTCCATCTATCGCCGTTGCCTGCAGGGTCTCGCCGAATTCCCCGTTAACTGACGTCACTACCGAGATGCCAACGGAGCACACCATGAACACTGTCACTGCCAATGCCACCACTCCGGTCAAGACCCGCTTCCGCAACCCGGTGCCCCGGGAAGGGGATCATGGCCTGTACAGCCAATCCTGGTTTCCCATCTGCCGTTCCGATGAATTGCCTCCGGGCGGGGTGCTGGGCCGCCCGTTCCTCGGCGGTAAAGTGGTGGTCTGGCGCGGCGCGGACGGCGTGGCCCGGGTGCAGAGCGCCTACTGCCTGCACGTGGGCGCGGACCTATCCCTCGGTTGCGTCACCGGCAACAATCTGCGTTGCGCGTTCCACCAATGGGAATACGGACCGGACGGCCAATGCCAGCGCACTGGCATCGGCGACCCGGCACCGGGCCGGGCCCGCCTGTTCAATTTCCCTGCGCGGGAAAAATACGGCGTGGTGTTTGCGTTCAACGGCATCGAGCCGTTGTTCGAGCTGGCGGACCTGGATTTTCCCAGCGCGGAAGTGGTGTGGCGCGTTTCCAATCTGCCCATGCGCACCGATCCCTGGACCTTCTGCGCCAATGTGCCGGACTTTCAGCATTTCATCCCGGTGCACCGCACGCTTCGGGATGACATCGGACATTACGAGCGTATCCAGTGGTCGGAATTCGGCATGTCATTCGAATTCACGGCATATCCGGACCTGGGCCGGGGTCCACCGATACCATTTCGTGTGGCGGTGCAGGGCACGAGCCTGATCCTGGTGGAGACGCAATTGCCGGACGGGTGCTGGGTCGGCACCTTTGCCGCCATGAGCCTGCCGCGGCCGGGGGAGACCAACATTTACATTTCCGTCATGATCCGCAACGGCGATGGCGCGCCCGAAACCCGGAAAGCCGAGCAGGATCTGCTGGAGTCGCTTACCGGCCGCTTCATGGCCATGGCCATGGAGGACCATCAATTGCTGGAGACGGCTCACTACACGCCAGGGACGCTGACCCGGCAGGACGAGGCGCTGGCGCGTTACATGTCAATGCTGCGCAACTGGCCGCGGGCCAATCCGGCTGCGGCGTTCATCACCTGACACTAGCCGTGGCTGCGGTGCAGCCGGCGATAGCGGGCGGGCGTGATCCCCATTTCCTTGGAGAACGCCTTGTTGAAGGCGCTTTCCGACATATAACCCACGTTCTCCGCGATGCGGATGATGGCCTCGCCGGTCTCTTCCAGTTCTATGGCGGCGCGGTGGATGCGCACCCGGCGCAGGTAACGAAGGGGTGGTTCACCCACCAGGCGCGAGAATCGCTCCACGAACACCGCACGGCTCATGCCCACGGCTTTGGCCAGTTCCGATAGTGTCCATGGGCGGCCGAGGTCGCCGTGCATCAGCGCGATGGCCTTGCCGATGCGCGGATCGTTCAGGCCGCCCAGCCAGCTCTGGCCGCCCCGGGGCAGGCGCGGCAACGCGAAGCGCACCAGCTCGATGACGGTGATCTCGGACAGGCGTCGCAACACGGCGTCTTTCCCCGGACGATCAGCCAGCCGTTCCACTTCAATGAGCCGGATGACACGCCGCAGGAATGAATTGGATTCGCGCTCGGATTTCGGGATCGCCACCAGCGCGGGGTAGACGGATACGAACTGGTTGGAGTCCCGGGGTGCGGACAGGACCAGAAGCTGGGTGAGGCTGCCGCTGTGGCTGCGCCGGTGGCCCTGTTTTTGCGCGGCGGCGAAACCGGTGGCCGTGGGGCGGGATGGCGTGGCGGCGGAATCCCGCCATAGTTGGCGTTGCCCGGCCACCAGCGTGACCATGTCACCGCTCTGAAGTTGCAGCGGTGCGTCCAGGTCCTCGGTTTCCAGCAGGCAACTGCCGCGCTTGACCACGTAAAGAAAGGTTTCCTGGCTCGGCGGCACCACGATGCACCATGGCCCGTGCAACTCTACCTCGGCGATGGAGGAGTGGGCAACGCGTGCGTTGTCAAAGATGCTGAGTTTATCCATGGGTGGAATCCGTGCCCCGGGGTGCAGATCCGGCGCCGGCAGGGGTGTGACGCCTGATTGGGGGTCGGCAGGTGGGTGAAGGAACTGAAACTAAATCATACCATCGGCGCGAGCAGTGGATAAAATCCGCCGCCCGGGCGGAAGGCCGGCGATCACGCACGCTAGTCGGACGCAATAACAAATTTTGGAGCAAGTTGGCCAATGACAGTGCGCCCCCTGTAACACGAGAATTGCATAGGCTTGGAGTAAGGCGCATTCCGGCGCTGGCAACGCCGGTGGGGTACGCGTGTATTCCTAACGGGGGGTGTCCATCATGAGAACATTTTTCTCCGGGGCGGCATTGCCGTCCTCGATTGCCGCGCTGCTGTTCATGGCGGGGGCGGCCGTTGCACCAGTTCAGGCCCAGAGCGAACCGGTCGCGGAAGCGGGGCTCGAGGAGATCGTGGTCACGGCGCGCAGAAGGGAGGAAGACCTGCAACGCACGCCGGTGTCCGTGGTGGCCTTCACTGAGGCGTCGCTGCAACAACGCGGCATCGAAAATGTCACGGATCTCGGGCAGCATGTAGCCAATCTTTCCATCATCAGCGGGCAGGGCGGCGGCAGCACCCAAACCCAGATCTCCATCCGTGGCGTTGGGCAGTCGGATTTCATTCTCACCTCCGACCAAAGCGTCGGTCTGTACCTGGACGGTGTCTACATTCCCCGCTCCCTCGGGGCGGCGCTGGATCTGATTGATATCGAGCGCATCGAGGTGTTGCGCGGGCCGCAAGGCACACTGTTCGGGCGCAACACCACCGCTGGCGCTGTGCAGATTGTCAGCAAGGGACCGGATGATTCCTTTTCCGGCAAGGGTGAGCTGACCGCTGGCAGTTATGACCGGCTGGATTTCAAGGGCAGCGTCAGCATTCCACTGGTGGCGGACAGGCTGCTGTCCAAGTTCAGCGTCGCCACGTTGAATCAGGACGGCTATGGCGATCGTTTGTTTGACGACACCGATGGCGCCGATACCGACGTCCTCGCCGCGCGCGGCAACATCCGTGCCTTGGTCACCGACGAACTGACCGCGGACCTGGTGGTGGATTATTCGCGCAAGCGCGGCAACGGCGGACTGGCGCGGCTGGTGAATATCAACCCCAACGATCCGTTCCTGGCTTTTTACAATTTCTTTTTGACCATCCAGGGCCTGCCGCCGGCGGATCAGCGCTTCATCACCGACGACGTGCATGACACCTGGTCCGGCGACGCCAACCACGACAACAACGACATCTTCGGGGTCACCGGCACCGTGGAATGGGCGCGCGAGGATCTTTCCATCAAGTCCATCACCGCCTACCGCGAGCTGGAGACGGAAACCTCCTACGACTTCGACGGCACGCCCTATCCCCTGGCGGAGCAGATCCTGGACTTCGATCAGGACCAGTTCTCCGAGGAACTTCAGGTCACCGGCAAGTCCTTTGCCGGTCAGCTGGACTGGACGGTGGGATTCTTCTATTTCACGGAGGATGCCCAGGATTTCCAGGACGTGCCGTTCTACCAGCCGGTGATCGCCACCGGCGGCGGCGGGTTCGTGCGCATTCCCGGAGGCTTCTCCTTTTCCAGTTTCATCGCCCAGGAGACGGAAAGCTATGCGGGCTACGGCCAGGGCACCTGGCACTTCACCGATCGCCTGTCTGCCACCGCCGGGTTGCGTTACACCTACGAGGACAAGACCCTGGACAGCTTCCTCACCGGCGCCTTCACGCGGCCGCCGGGCGCCGTGTCCGACGACTGGACCAACCTGAGCCCGCGTTTCGGGCTGGAGTACCAGTTGAGCGAGCAGGTGTTGACCTATTTCTCCGCCTCGCGTGGCTACCGCAGCGGGGGATTCAACGGCCGCAATACCTCGCCCCTTCCACCGCAGTCCTTCGATCCGGAACGGATCTGGGCCTATGAGGGCGGTCTCAAGTCCGAGTTCATGGATCGGCGCGTGCGCTTCAACTCCGCGGTGTTCTATTACGACTACACCGACTTCCAGGGCCTGACCCTGGACAGCTTCAGCGGTATAACCATCACCGTGGGCAACATCGCCGCCGTGGAGATGTACGGCGCGGAGTTCGATCTCACGGCCAAGGTGACGGACGCGTTGCAGTTGTCCGCCGCCGTGGGCTATACCCATCACGACATCACCGAAGTGGACCCGCTGGCCCAGATCACCATCCGCCCGGATACGAAGCTCATCAATGCACCCAAATGGACATTGTCCCTGGCCGGGGATTACGCGCTACCCGTGGGCGGCCTTGGCATCCTGGACCTGCATCTGGATTACAACTATCGCAGCGATACCGAGTTCTTTTTGCCCAACTTCCCGGACGAGGGGCAGAGTGGCTTCGGCCTGGTGAATGCCCGGGCCACGTTCTCACCCAGCGGCCAGCCGTGGCAGGTGGAGGTGTTCGGCACCAACCTCGCCAACGAGGCCTACCGCCTGTTTGCGGAGAACGGCACAAACCTGGGTGTGCCCGCGACCACCGCCGTGTTCGGGCGATCGCGGGAATGGGGAGTGCGGCTGCGGGTGGAATTCGACTGATTGGGCTACCCTACCAGCGGCAATGCGAAGATGTCGTAGGCGTGCCGGAGACTGCGCCGGAGTACCGGGTCCGCCAGTTCGAATTCAAATCGATCCGCGAACTCGATATCCACCCGCACCGGCAGCGTGCCGCAGAACATCACCGTGTCGGCAGGCAGCTCGCCATTACCGGTATACGCGCCCATCAAGTCGGACGGCGCGCGCAATGCGGATACCGTCCCCTGCTGGTACAACACACGCTCACCGCCAATCCAGGCATGGGATGTGAGCGACAATGCATCCCAATGATCGGCAACCTCATCCAGGGGCCATAGCGCCGGCGCCATCGGCTTCTGGCACACCTGTTTGGACAGGGCCACCGACTGGCGCTCGAGTTTGCGATCAGTGTGATCCGAGCCGACGCCCACCCACAGGCGTTCCGATCCGGCCACCAGAACGTATTCGGCTTCACCACTCCCGCCGGTGCCTACCACCTGGATGGCTGGCGCGGTGGTCAGGGTGCTGGCGGCCACGCGGTAGTACATGGGCATCTGTGCCGGTCGCGGAATGCCCATGGCCTCCAGCTCCCGGATATGGTGCTCCACCGCGACCGGATCGCGGCCGGTCCAGCCCGCAATCACCAGCGCCGCCGGCTCGCACGCCACGGGCCGGTCGCCTTGCTGCGAGTGCTCGACAAAACGGATCATGGAAATGCGCCGTCAGTTGTCGAAAAAATGAAACTCAAGCAGCAGGCAGCCACGCTCCGACTTGAACGGGCCATGGAAGGCCCCGGGCGGGCGGCAGGCATAGGTGTGGGGTTCGAAGCTTTCGCCGCCGCAGCCGGTGGCATCGTTGCCCACGGTCAGGTCCCCGCTGAGCAGATAGACCTCCTCCCAGTATGTGTGCACGAACGGCGCCGTGGTGAACACGCC
>CAYMXG010000051.1:0-11125 GCA_964394115.1 uncultured Enterobacteriaceae bacterium
TTTTTAACAACCTGTTAAACTCTGAAAATAGCATGACCCACCGGGGGGTTAAAGTGTTTGCATTGCTTGCCAAGGAACGCACGGTTGCCGGCCCGGGATTCAATCGCTGGCTGGTGCCTCCGGCGGCGCTGGCTATCCACCTCTGCATCGGCATGGCCTATGGATTTTCCGTGTTCTGGCTGCCGCTGTCCCATGCCCATGGTGTCGCGCAGGGCGGGACGGAAGCCATTGCCTGTGCTCCGGATCTGAATTGGCTGGCCCAGATCATCGCCCGCGAGTGTGATTGGAAAATCAGCACACTCGGCTGGATGTACACCCTTTTCTTTGTCTACCTGGGCTCTTCTGCAGCAGTATTCGGGCACTGGCTGGAACACGCTGGCCCGCGCAAGGCGGGTGTCGTCGCGGCGTTGTGCTGGGGCGGCGGGTTATTGATCTCCGCCTATGGTGTCTACATCCACGAAATACGGCTGCTCTGGCTTGGTTCCGGGATCATCGGCGGTTGCGGCCTGGGGTTGGGATACATCTCCCCGGTCTCCACCTTGATCAAGTGGTTCCCGGATCGGCGCGGCATGGCCACCGGGATGGCCATCATGGGTTTCGGCGGCGGTGCAATGATCGGTTCCCCGCTGGCGGATATCCTGATGCGGCATTTTCAAAGCCCGACTTCCGTGGGGGTGTGGGAAACCTTCGTCACCATGGGCCTGCTGTATTTCTTCGCCATGTTGTGCGGCGCATTTGGTTACCGGGTCCCGCCCACGGGCTGGAAACCCGCCGGCTGGGTGGCGCCGCAAGCCGGCGGCGGCATGATTACCACACGGCACGTGCACCTGTTTCGCGCACCCGCCACCCCACAGTTCTGGCTGCTATGGGGCGTCCTGTGCATGAACGTCAGCGCGGGTATCGGCGTCATCGGCATGGCGTCCCCGATGTTGCAGGAGGTTTTCGGCGGCAGACTGATCGATCTGCCTGGTGCGCTGGCAGACCTTGCTGATGAAGACAAGCTCAAGCTGGCCGCCATTGCCGCGGGATTCACCGGCTTGCTGAGCCTGCTGAATATTCTCGGCCGAATTTTCTGGGCCTCGTTGTCGGACTATATTGGGCGCAAGCGTACTTACATCATCTTTTTCCTGCTGGGTATGATTCTCTACGCGTCGGCACCCTATGCCGGTGGATTGGGCAGCGTGGCGCTGTTTGTCGGAATATTCTGCCTCATCCTGACGATGTATGGCGGCGGGTTTGCAACCATACCCGCCTACCTTGCCGACATGTTTGGCACCCAGTTTGTCGGCGCAATCCATGGCCGCCTGCTCACGGCGTGGTCCATGGCCGGCATACTTGGGCCGGTCATCGTGAATTACATTCGCGAATACCAGATTGAAGTCATGGGGATACCCGCGGCGCAGGCCTACAACACGACCATGTACGTGCTGGCCGGGCTGCTGCTGGTGGGTTTCTTCTGCAATCTTGCCATCAGGCCGGTGGCGGAACGGTATTACATGACCGATGCAGAGCTGGAAGCAGAGCGTCGCCTGGCCCATGATCTGGCAGCCAGGTGACGCACCGGGGAACTGGCAAATGAATCAGGAAACGACCGCGGTCCCGCAATCGGCCCGGTCCGGCTGGATCGCGGTGGCGGTCAGCTGGACGCTGGTGGGTATCCCGCTGGCCTGGGGGATATGGAAGACGCTGGTTAAGGCGGCGATCCTGTTCAAATAATCCGGGGACTTCGCCCCATTATTTCCAGTCGCAATACGGGTGCTCCACCAGGCAGACGTTGTAATATCGCGGGTCATCGGACACCTCCTGTCCAAGCCAGGGCGGCGCCGTGAACGATTGGTCCTGATGTGCCAGTTCCAACTCGGCCACCACCAGGCCCGCGTTTTCGCCGCGGAACTCATCAATCTCCCACGTGCAACCGTCAAACTCCACATGGTGCCGGGTTTTTTCGATCAGGGGCCGCATGCACAACGTTTCAAGTATTACGCTCGCTTCCGCGGCCGGAATCGGGTAATCAAATTCAGAGCGGGTGACACCCAGTGTCATGCTTTTCAGATTCAGACTGGCGTTGTCGTCTTCCAGGCGCACGCGGATCGAGCCGCGATCGGTGTTGGCAAGGTAGCCCTGGACGATGTCCCTGCTGCTGCTGACCGCGTTGCGCCAACTGTCATCGCGCAGCAAAAACTTTCGTTCAATTTCAGTGCCCATGTTGCGATACTAGATATGTGCCCAGCATCCCGCAACCTGCCAATGAAGGAACGCAATCGGAAACGATTTCCGCGTGTGTTGCGCGGCGCCGCGGGATACTGACGTGATGCCGGACTCGAGATGGAATCGCATGGGCGTCATGGCGCTGGTCGGCTTTGCCTCCGGCCTGCCTCTGGCACTTTCCGGCAGCACGCTGCAGGCATGGTTGACTTCGGAAGGGGTGGACATCCGCACCATCGGCATGTTTTCCCTGGTGGGCCTGCCCTATGTGTGCAAGTTTCTCTGGGCGCCGTTGCTGGACAGATTTGTCCCCGCGCGCCTGGGTCGGCGCCGCGGCTGGATGTTTCTCAGCCAGATCGCCATAGCAATGTTGCTCTCGATCATGGCGTTTGCTGCTCCGGCTTCGGCTACGCAGATGGTGGCGCTGTTGGCGTGTCTCCTGGCGATCTGCTCGGCAACCCAGGATATTGCCGCCGACGCCTATCGCGCAGACCTGTTGCTGGCAAAGGAGCGTGGGCCGGGTGCGGCGCTTTCAGTAACCGGCTACCGCGTGGCCATGCTCGTGTCCGGTGGCATGACGCTGATAGTTGCGGACCAAGCGGGCTGGACCACGGCCTACCTGGTGATGGCGGGATTGATGCTGTCCGGGATCCTGGTCAGTGTATTTGGACCGGAACCGGCGCAACCGGCGGCTGTGCCGGGGTCGCTGGATGAAGCCGTGGTCAATCCATTCCGCGAGTTCCTGCAGCGCCCATGTGCACTGTGGATGCTGGCGCTGATCGTACTTTACAAGCTGGGTGATGCTTTTGCCGGTTCCCTGACCTCGGCGTTTCTGATCCGCGGCGCAGGATTTGATCTCATCGATGTCGGCGTGGTGTACAAGGGCGTCGGTCTGGCGGCAACCATACTCGGCGCGCTGTTTGGGGGTGCGCTGCTGGCGCGCATGGGTTTGTTCCGCGCATTGCTGGCCTTTGGCATCCTGCAGGCGGTCACCAACCTCGGCTTCATGCTGCTCGCCTGGATTGGCAAGAATTATCTGGTGATGACGCTGGTGATTACGCTGGAGAATCTGGCCGGCGGCATGGGCACCGCGGCGTTCGTGGCGTTTCTGATGGCGCTGTGTGATCACCGTTACAGCGCGACCCAGTTTGCATTGCTGTCGGCGTTGTCCGCGGTGGGGCGGGTATTTGTGGGCCCCGCCGCCGGTGTTTCCGTGGCGGCTCTGGGTTGGCCGGTGTTTTTTGGGCTGACGTTTATCTCCGCGCTTCCCGGGCTCGCGTTGCTTGTTTGGCTGCGTGAAGGGATAGATAAAGTAGATGGTAGAAAGTAGTTGGGGAATAGACGACATGAACAGGACTATTGTGTTTCCCAACTACCACCTACCAGCGCCTACTCCTCCCTCACCAACCTGATCCCAATGTGATCGTAAGTCTGGTCGGACTTGTACCGATCCCGCTTGGCGTGACGGATGGATTGTGGCGGGCTGCTGTAAGCGCCGCCTCGGGCGATGCGATACACGCAATCTCCGCCTTCCCAGGTACCTGCATCCGTGGGCGCACCGTTGTAAGTGTCGTGCCAGCAGTCCGCAACCCACTCCGCGATGTTGCCGGCCGTGTCATGCACGCCGAACGGGTTGGCGCCAAAGCTTCCAACCTTGGTCGGCTTGCGCGGATCGAACGACGTCCCGCAACCAAAGCAATGCCCACGATTGGGTTCTTCGTTGAAGCCCCACCAGAAAGGCGAGGTCTTGCCGGCACCGGCCGCGTATTCCCACTCCGATTCCGAGGGCAGCCGATACTTGTGCCCGGTCTGTTCAGTCAGCCACTTGGTGTAATAAAAGGCGTCATCCCAGGTGACGAAATATACCGGGTGCGTCGCCTTGTCCAGGTATTGGTTATCAGGGATTTTGCGCCCGGCGGCCGCGGCAAACTTCTCATACTCGGCGAACGTAATCTCATTTTTGCTCATTGCAAACTTTCCGACCTTGACCGCATGACGCGGTCGTTCTTCGGAATTGCGTGAGGACCCGGAACTGCCCATCTCAAACGTCCCCGCCGGGATCCAGACCATGGTCGGGGCGGCGCCGCCGGCCTTCAGCGTGTCCTGAAACTCGCCCGCAGTCGCTGCCGCGTCAGTTGTGGCCGGGGCAGCAGGCGGGGCCGCGACAGAATCCGCCGCGGGTGCGGCAGATTCATCGGCGGGGGGCGTTGCAGTCTCTTCCTCCCCGGTTGATTCCGCAATGGTGCCGGTTGTTTCATCTTCCACGGCGACAGATTCCCCGGTACCAGTTTCGGTGTCGACGACATCTTCACTGACCGGCGCGCTGTCCGCCACCGGGGCTGGCGCGGACTTTTTGCCGCCCATGACAACGAAGGCGCCGACGCCGACCGCAAGGATGACGGCGGCTGCGATGCCAAGGATGAGTCCAGTCTTGTTCTTTTCCGGTTGCTCGTGCGCAGTTACCGATGCCACTGCCGGAGCCGGGGCAGTGACTGCGGCCTGTGGGGCGGGGGCCGCGGGAACTGGTGCTGGCGGCGGTGGGGGCGGGGGCGCTGCCGCTGCCGCGGCAGCCTTCTCCACCACCTTTACCACCACAACGGTGGTGTTGTCCTGCTTCGGCTTCTTGGCATCGGTCACGGCCTGAAGCAGGGCGTCGCCGCACTCCTTCGGGGAATCCGACCAGGCGGAGTACTGGATGATCTTGCCGTCGCTGAGGGTATCCATGCCGTCACTGCAAAGCAGGACGCGGTCACCGGGCAGAAGTGCAAATGGCTCCGTTGGCACATCGATTTCATTGATATCGTCGCCGGTGATGGCGCTCATCAGCATGTTTGGCGCCAGGCCGGGTTCCGGCTCCATGGGAGTACCTGCCGCCTTCATGCGCGCCAGGAAGCCGCCATAACTGTGGTCGGCGTTTTTCTTCATCAACTCGCTGCCGCGAACCACATACAAATGACTGTCACCGACGCTGGCCCAGTAAATCTTGCCAGCTTCGAGGATGCCGGCAACCATGGTGCAGCCCATGCCCTGCAATGCCGGGGTCTCGGCGACGGTATCCTTGATGGCCTTGTTGGCACGCAACACGGCTTCCTGCAGCACATCCGGCAAGTCATCGCTTGGATAATTGGACGACACGAACTTGTTGAATGCCTGTACAGCCATGTTGCTGGCCACGTTGCCGGCGGCGTGTCCACCCATGCCGTCGGCCACGATAATGAGCGCCGCGGGGTTGCCGTTCTTGTCCGTCAGGTTGGTGATGAGGAAGGCATCTTCCTGATATTCCCGCGCACCATCGATCTGTGCGCCGGAAAGCTCGAAATTCAGTGCCATAGTTATCCCCGGGGTTCTTATTTTCTTGTCGTGTTTGTTGCGCTGCGCGGCTGCGTGTAGCCGAACCGATTGGTGGCATACTGCATCCGCCCGCAAGTATGTCATTCTGCTACATCTGGGCCGGGAAATCTCCGCTAATCCCCGGGTCCTGCGCTACGCCGATATCCTAGCAGCGCCCATGGCATTTACAAAATAAATCCTTGATTATGTGTGAAAAAATTACGGGTTGGCACTGGACAGAACATTCAAATTTCACCCCTGCGGTAACAGAGGACACAGGCATGAGTGGAGAGCTGGAATCCTCAATCTTTCTCATCTTCACCGGCGCTGCGCTCCTGGCAACAGTGGCGCTGTATGCCCGTCAGGCCATTCTGGTGGCCTATATCCTGCTGGGCGTCCTGCTGGGTCCATCCGGCCTTTCGCTGGTAGGGGACCCGGAGGTACTGCAACAGATCGCCGGCGTCGGCATCATATTTCTCCTCTACCTGCTGGGACTGGATCTGTTGCCGCAGCAATTGTGGTCCATGCTGGGTGAGGCCCTGGCTGCGACACTGTGGAGTTCGGTGCTGTTCTGGTTGATTGGTTTTGGCATTGCCTGGGGCTTCGGGCTGCCCACCCCGGATGCGGCACTGGTCGGCGCCGCAGCCATGTTTTCCAGCACCATTATTGGCGTGAAATTGATGCCGACCACTGCGCTGCACCATCGCCACACGGGCCAGATGGTCATCAGCGTGCTGTTGTTACAGGACGTGCTGGCCATAGTTGTGCTGCTGCTGCTCCAGGGGTACGACACGGGTGGCGGGGTCTCGCTCGCCATCCTGCGGCCGCTGGCGGCACTACCGCTGTTGATCGGCGTGTCCTGGGTGCTGGAGCGATTTCTTATCGTGCGCCTTATCACCCGCTTCGATCAGATCCACGAATACATTTTTCTGCTGGCCATTGCCTGGTGCCTGGGAATTGCGGAACTGGCGGCTTTCATGGGGTTGTCACACGAAATCGGCGCATTCGTTGCAGGCGTGGTATTGGCATCGAGTCCAATTGCGCTGTTCATCACGGAGAAGCTGAAACCGCTGCGCGACTTTTTCCTGGTGCTGTTCTTCTTTTCCGTGGGTGCAATGTTCAACCTGGACGTGCTGGGCGAGATCGCGATGCCTGCGATCGCCCTGGCCATGGTGCTGCTGGTGGCAAAGCCCCTGACGTTCCGGGCATTGTTCGTGCGTGCCGGAGAGAAGCGCGCCACCTCCCTGGAAGTGGGCGTCCGGCTCGGGCAGATCAGTGAATTCTCGTTGCTGATTGCCGTGCTGGCAATGGAAGCCGGAGTGATTGCCTCCGGCACGTCCTACCTGATCCAGTTCGCAACCCTGCTGACATTCGTCGTTTCGTCCGGGATCATCGTGATGCGCTATCCTACGCCCATCGCGGTTTCCGATCGGTTGCGCCGCGACTGAAAATGACGATACATGACCACAGCGGAAAGCGAATGCCATGAGTGACGCCCTTAGCTACCTGCAGAAGGTCAGGCCCGAGGCCATGCAGGCCTACTTTTCATTCCTGCGCGAGGCCGGCAAGTCCCTGGATCCGAAGACCCGCGCGCTCATTTCCGTCATCACCAAGGTGGACAAGCAGACCGAGGCCGGTTTCCGCCAATACCTGAAACGCGCACTGCGTGAAGGGGCCTCGGCCAATGAAGTCCTGGACGCGTTGCTGATGGCTTTCCCGACGCTGGGGCTGACCAAGATCCTCTGGGCCGTGGATCAGGTGCAGAAGCTGGATCTGCCGGAATTCCGGATCATTCATCCCGTCTGGCACGATGCCGCATCGGCAGTGGACATTCCCGCAACGGGTACACTGCGGCTGGAGTGTGACGGTCGCGGGTTATTTGTGCATTCGGGCACGACCGGAGTAAAGGTGTATGACGCCTGCTGCCCGCATCAAGCCACGGTCATCCCTGCCACCGGCGTTGACGGCGGGGCACTGACCTGTCCGAAGCACAGCTGGCGTTTTGATTTGGAGAGCGGGCAGTGCACCTCCGGCGGAGACCGGCCGCTGGCGAAGTTGGAACACAAGATTGAGGATGGGCGTGTCTGGGTTTACTGGTGAATGGGCAGGAGGGATTTATGAAGATCATGTTGACGAGACTGGTTATGTTGTGGGCGCTGGCCCTGGCAGCCGGTTGCGCGCCAGAGGTGGGCAGCGAGCGTTGGTGCGAAAATCTGAAGCAGAAGCCAAAGGGAGATTGGTCCGCCAACGAGGCTACAGATTTCGCCCGGCACTGTATATTCAAATAACCCGTGCGCGTTGTGGGAGCGTGGATACCTGCTGCAGCAACACCTGCGCCAACTGCGCCAGTTGCCGGCGTTCCGCTGGATCCAGTCCCGCCGGGTCAAAACGGTAACGGGTATGCAGCGTCAGGGCCGGATCAAAAGTTATGCCGGCGAACTGTTCCCGTCGCTGGCTCAGCCAGGCGTGCAGGGTGTCTCCCGGAGGCCGCGAGCGTCCTTCCTCCTCCAGCGCGGCAATCACGGCAAAAAATTCCGAGTCCTGTCCGGGCCGTACTGATGCATCGCGCCGCGCGTCACTTTCCCGCTGGCGCGCCACGCGCTCCTTGAAATAAAGCCGCCATGCCAGCACCAGCACCAATGGCGGCAACAACCACAACATGAAGGTATTGTCCTCTTCGGCCTCCTCCACTTCTTCAGCCTGGGTCCGCGCCAGCCGGTAACTGATCCACGACCACAGGTCGAACAGCGGTTGCAGCGCCGACGCTTCCTCCGCCTCCTGCGGCGCCCAGACTGCTGGCGTCGTGTCCACTACCTGCCAGGCGCCATTCATGTAAGCCATGGCCCAGGAATGGGCGTGCCGGGCGCGGCCCACATATTGCCGTTCCAGTACGCTGTATTCGTCAATCCCGTAGCCGACGGCATAGCGGGCGGGAACACCGGCCGCGCGCAACAGCAATACCGTTGACGTGGCAAAGTACTCGCAGTGCCCACTGCGCGTGTTGTGGAGGAATTCCGCGAGGTAACGGCTGCGCGGGTAACGTTGGCGCTGGGTCAGTGAATAGGTGAAACCGTCGGCAAAAAACGCCCGCACGCGTTGCAGCGTGGCGGTGGGGTCCTGTCCGTCCAATTGCAACTGACTGGCCAGATCCATGAAGGTTTCGCGATAGCCCGCGGAAATTTCCAGGTCCCGCTCCGTGGGCGGGCCATCAGTCGCGATCAGGGCGGCATGATAATCCGTCACATAGCGCACCCAGCCCTGGCGGACTTCCATCTTTACGCTGCCCATGGGGTTGCGTGAAATTTCCGTGGCGGCCACCTGCCGGATGGCAGTGACGCCATGGGGCACGGGGATCACGCCGGCATCGCGGCCCATGTACGTGGAGATGGTAAGTGCGTCAACCGGCTTGCGATCGGAAAGCTTCCACTTTGTTCCGCTGATGTCCGCGTCAATGGTGGCGAATGGGGATTTTTGATTGCTCCAGATGCCATAGTTGTAGCTGTCGTAGGTCGCCTCGCGCAACAGCAGCATCGCAGACAGCGGCGCCCGGGTCTTCACGCGCAACATGATGCGGTCCGAGAACTTGATGCGGCCGATGGAGCCGATGGCGGTGGTGGCCAGGTCCGGATCGCGAAAACGCCACAAATAGCGGTCAAGGACCTCCAGTGTGTAACCCTCGACGCGATACTGCAGGTACACCAAACTGCGTTGTCCGGCATAGCCCAGCGCCGCTGTCAGGACGACCAGCGACAACCAAATGCCCGGGTGGTAGCGGCGCGGTCGGATCTCCCACAGCAACCAGCAAATCAACATGACTACCAGCGCCGGAAATAGCTCTTCGGAGTGATTACCCGCGCTGGCGGCGACCACGCAGGTAAGAAAGTAGGGCAGGGTCAGGTCCACGGTCAGCGCCGCTTCGGGATGGCGCTCCAAATCCATTTTGCGCATGCTGACGAACAGGGCGCTGAGCCGCACGTGTCCCGCCATACTGAAGCTTTGCACCAGCAGTAGCGGAAACACCACGAACGGCATGATGGACAGGATAACGAAGATGCCTTTCGCGCCATGTTCATTGAAGATGTACACGACCGCGATGAGCAGGATGATGCTGGACAAATCCGAGGCATTGTTGAACTCCCGGTCTGTCACCGGCCAGCGCCACTGAACCCAGCGCGCGCCTTCCAGCACCATTGCCATGGGGACGGCATAAAGCAGAAAGGAATTCTGCCAGCCCCATAGCAGCAGCCCGCAACCCAGCAACAACGGCGGTGCCGCAGGCAAGGCGGGTCGCGGCGCCTTCATGCGGCGCGCCGCCTCGCGCCGATGCCATCCAGCGTTGCCTGGATGGCATCCAGTGGCAACGCCACAAGGTGGCCCGGGACGCCCGCGAGGGGGCCGGGGTTGGCGGCAAGGTCATCTGCATCCGCGCCAACGATCAGCGCCAGCACCGGGATGCCGATGCGCAGCATCCGGCCCACCAGTTCCTGTCGCTGCCGATCCCAGGCGAGCAGCACGCAGATTAGGGCGCTGGTCTCGTTGCCATGTTGTGCCACCAGGTCCGCCAGCTGCTGGAAGCTTCCGGCTCTATTGGGTTCCACGCAGGCCAGGATCTCCAGCATGTTCTCCACCTGACCCAATCCACGCCCGATGGTGACGCGATAGGCCTGGTTTCCGACGAACATGAGGTCCAGCAAGGCGTCGCGTTCCGGCGTGCGCATGGCCAGCGACGCCGCCACGGAGACTGCTGCCTCAAATTCCTCTGGTGACTGCCGATCCACGTACGTATCCAGCACCAGTCCCTGGCGCACGAAAAATTCATCCTGAAATTCCTTCACCACCGGCCGTCCCAGCTTGGCAAAGCTGCGCCAGTGGATGGCGCGCAGTGGGTCGCCGGGCTTGTAATCACGCAGCGAAAGAAACTCCTGGGAATCGCCCACCGTGCTGGCCAGCGTCATGCCGCCGGGTTGATATCTGCGCTGCCCCGGCAGCCTGATCTCGGGCGCGCGGTACAGGCGTGGCAGGATCAGAAGGGTCTCCGGCGCCGGGATGCGCCGCAGGGCGCGAAACAGACCAAACGGATCCGGACGGCCCAGCGTCACGTGCCGAAAGCGCAGGTACCCACGCCGCAGCGGCAGAAATTCCAGCTCCGCGCGCATGGACTCGCCGGGCATCACGGGGGCCGTCTCCGCAGGCGCGAGAGAAGCCCCGCGCCGTTGCTGAATTTGACCCATCAGCCGTGGGTAACCCACCTTCCGATCAAACCAGTTGCGCCGCGCATCCTCGGCGTCCCGTTCATCCCGGAATTCAACCAGCGTTGGAAACGGCGCCTCCAGTTCATCCAGCAGGCAGAGGTCCCTTTCCTTGATTTTGCCGGAGTTCACCATCTGTATAGCATAGACAAGTGGCAGGCCGACCGTGCCAAAGCGCGGCAACTGCCGTCGCACCTGCAACGCCGGCCTGAACCTGAGACTGGCCAGCGCACTCACGAGCAGCACGGCGACCAGGAAGGCAAAGACCTGGTAGGCGAGGGTCTGTCGCGTGTTCACGCCGAAGATCCCGGCGGCGACCGTGGCGCTCAACAGCGCCAGAC
>CAYMXG010000052.1:0-10946 GCA_964394115.1 uncultured Enterobacteriaceae bacterium
CCTGCCACCCCGGTGATCCTGCTGACCGGATGGGGTCAGCGGCTCGTCGCGGAGGGCGACATCCCACCGCATGTGGACCAGGTGCTCGCCAAGCCGGCCAAACTGCGCGACATTCGCCAGGCATTGGCGCGTTGCTGTGGTTTGGGATCTGATGCGTAAGGAACATCGGAATATGACCACAACATCAAAGCCCACAGCGCGACTGCTTGTCGTGGACGATGAAGTGCCGTCAATGCAGGCGCTATGTGAAACGTTGAAGGATCATGGTTTTGAGACCGTCGGACTGTCCTCCGGAAGCGACGCACTGGCGGAGCTGCGGCAATCGGAATTCGACCTTGTCTTAAGTGACCTGATGATGCCGGGAATGGACGGAATCGAGCTGCTGCGCCAGGCGCTGGCGGCGAATCCGAACCTGGTCGGCATCATCATGACCGGTCAGGGCACGATCCACAGCGCCGTGGATGCGATGAAGACGGGGGCGTTTGACTACATTCTCAAACCTTTCAAGCTTAACGCGATTCTGCCGGTGCTTGCTCGCGCCATGGTGGTGCGCCAAATTCGAATGGAGAACATGGCGTTGCAGGAAGGCCTCCGCAAACGCACTGCGGAACTTGAAAACATCAATCGTGAGCTCAGGGAAACCCAGTCGCAGCTTGTTCAGGCCGCAAAGATGGCCTCCTTGGGTCAACTGGTCGCGGGTGTCGCCCATGAAATAAACAATCCGCTGGCCTATGTAATGAGTCATCAGCAGACCATTCAGCGCAATCTGGATGACGTAAAGGCGGAACTTGAGCAGCGCTTAACAGATGGCGCTCGCGCCAAGCTGGACAAACTTCTCCAGCGCCTCGTCGATTCGCGCGCCGGTCTGGAGCGCATCGAGGATTTGGTGGGCAAATTGCGTACCTTCTCAAGGCTCGACGAAGGTGAATTCAAACAGGTGAATGTTGGCGAGAACATCGATGCCGTCATCGCGCTTCTGCAGCACAAGCTGAAGAACAGGATTGTGGTGAACAGAAATTTCAATGGTGGCAGATGTCTGAAATGTTATCCCGGCCCGCTCAATCAGGTGATCATGAACGTGATTTCGAATGCAATCGATGCAATTGACGGACCGGGTGAAATTAACATTACTACGAACCAGACGGCTTCGGATTTCCTTATTTCCATTGCCGACACCGGGCGCGGCATTTCGGAAGCGGACCGGCTGCACATCTTTGAGCCGTTCTTCACCACCAAGCCCGTCGGCGGGGGCACCGGACTCGGTTTGTCAATCTCCTACGGCATAGTAAAGCGGCATAACGGGTCGCTGGAGGTCCACAGCGAAGTTGGAAAAGGCACGGAAATGATTATCAGGATACCGGTTGATCAGACGGGACCCGAATACCAGGCGGGAGAAAATAGTGAGCCGCGCTAGTTCACCGGCGAGTGTGCTTGTAGTCGACGATGAGCCGCAGGTGCTGGCAGCGCTGGAGGACACTCTGGAGAATGATTTCCGTATCCTGACCGCAACCTCACCGGCCCGCGGGTTGGAGATTTTGAAGGCGGAACGCAATCTGTCCGTGATCCTGTCCGACCAACGCATGCCGGGGATGATGGGTCACGACTTTCTGGCCCGGGCGCAGGAGGCATCGAACGCGACGCGGCTCCTGATCACCGGCTATTCCGATATTGATGCGGTAATCGCCGCGGTAAATGAGGGAAAAATATTCGGCTATGTTTCCAAGCCTTGGGACCGGGCCGCCCTGAAGATTGTGGTCTACAAGGCTGTCGAGCATCACACCCTGGTGCAGGAACTGCACGAACGCGAGGAACGCTTCCGGCAACTGGCGGAAAACATCCGTGATGTATTTTGGATGATATCCGCGGATACGGGGGAGGGAATCTACTTGAGCCCTGCCTATGAGGAGATCTGGGCCCGTACGAGGCAGAGTCTTCGCGAGCACCCGGAATCCTGGCTGGACGCAGTTCATCCAGAAGACCGTCAATCAATCCTGGATTCCCGGGGAATCGTGATGCGTAACAGCGCTGCATCGACGCTGGAATTCAGAGTGATCCGTCCTGATGGCTCCGCCCGGAATGTGCGCGAAAGGATGTTTCCCGTTTGCGACAGTGACGGACAGTTGTATCGGATAGCTGGAGTCGCGGAGGACATTACCGAGCGCAAGACACAGGACGAGAAAATTACGCGGCTCACACGCATTTACGCGGTCCTGAGCGGAATCAATTCGGCCATCGTCAGAATCCATGATCGCCAGGCTTTGTTTGATGAGGCGTGCCGAATTGCGGTGGAGCATGGCGGTTTTGATCTGGCGTTGGTGTTGAAGGTAGAACCCGTGAGCATGCAGGTCACACCAATGAGTTGGGGCGGGGCCATGGCCGATATCGAATTCGTGAAAGAAAGTATGCTTGGCCCAAACAATAATGTCGCCACCCAGACTGGTACAGTGGCGCAATCCGTGCGGCAATGCCGGCCCGTGTATTGCAATGACCTCGGGAAAGAGCCTGAGATTGGTCTGGCGCGTAGCGAGATGTTGCGGCGCGGATATCGCTCAGTCATTTCTCTACCGTTGATGCCCGGTGGCGAGTGTTTTGGCGTCATGGTGCTTTACACGAAGGAGCCCGATGTTTTTGACGATCTTGAACTCCGGCTGCTGACTGAACTCGCCGGCGACATTTCGTTCGGACTTGAATTTATCAGCAAGGAAGAACAGGCGGCCTTCCTGGCGTATCACGACCCCCTTACCGGGCTTGGCAATCGCGCCATGTTGCACGAGCGCATGGGCTTGTTTGTTGACGAGGCTGCCCGGGAGGGGGGACACCTCGCCCTGATCCTGCTGGATGTGGACCGATTCAAGACCATCAACAGCACCCTGGGCCGCACCGTGGGCGATACCCTGCTGTGTCAGTTGGCAGAGCGCCTGGCCAGGTCTATCGGTGAACCGGCGCGCATCGCGCGCCTCGGCTCCGATCAGTTCACGGTGATTCTGCCGGGCGTCCGGGATGCGAACCATGCCGCGCGGCTCGTGGACGAACAAGTGATGGGTTGTTTCAACGATCCGTTCAGACCCAACGGCCAGGAGCTGCGGATCGCCGGCAAGGTCGGAATTGCGCTTTACCCCGAGGACGGCGCGGACGCCGATACGTTATTCCGCAATGCCGAAGCCGCGGTCAAAAAGGCGAAGAACTCGGGCGATCGCTACCTTTTTTACACTCAAGAGATGACGGAGAAGGTGGCGGAGAACCTGACACTGGAAAATGAACTGCGACGGGCGCTGGAGAGAGAGGAATTCGTGCTCTATTACCAGCCCAAGATAGAACTCGCGACTGGGAAAATCTCCGGTCTCGAGGCTTTGATTCGTTGGCAGCATCCCGAGCGTGGCCTGGTCCCGCCCATGGAATTCATTCCCTTGCTGGAAGAAATCGGGCTGATTCTGGAAGTGGGGGAATGGGCGCTGGAGCGGGCGGCAATCGATTTCCGCGCCTGGCGTACGCGCGGACTGACACCGCCGGGAATTGCGGTGAATGTCTCTGCGATTCAGTTGAGACAAAAGCAATTTGTCGAACGGGCCGAGCGGGCTATCGGCCGACGCAGCGACCCGATTGTGCTCGACCTGGAAATCACGGAGTCCACCATCATGGAAAACCTGGAAGAGGGTATGAGCAAGCTACTGCAGTTGAAGTCGGCCGGGTTCGGCATCGTTGTGGACGATTTTGGCACGGGCTACTCATCACTGAGTTATATCGCGAGCATGCCCATTAACGCGCTCAAGATAGATCGGTCCTTCGTGGTGAGCATGACTTCTTCGCCGCAGAGCCGGCTTATTGTGTCCGCCATTGTTACCCTGGCGCATGCCCTGAGTCTTAAGGTCGTGGCGGAGGGCGTCGATTCCGAGGAGCAGTTGGAAATACTACGCGATCTGAAATGCGATGAAGTCCAGGGATTTCTATTCAGCAAAGCCATACCCCCTGCGGAGGTGGTTGTCTTGCTCACCGAACGCAGGAACCTTCTACCTAATCACTCGAACAATATTCAGTGAGGATGCGGAGAAAGCATATGTCCGGAATGAAATTGCGAACCATGGTCATGTTGCTTTTTTCACTGGCCATTGTCTGCCGGGCCGGCGAAAATCCTGCCAGTGCGGGAGAAACGGCTGGTTCCGGCTTGAAGAAACTGAGCCTGACCGAACTGATGGACATAGAAGTAACCTCAGTTTCCAAACGGGAGGAAAGTGTGTATGACGCCCCCGCCTCAATCTTTGTCATTACGCGCGAGGACATCCGCCGTTCCGGAGCGACCTCCATCCCGGAGATTTTGCGTCTTGCGCCCAACCTGCAGGTGGCGAGGCTGGATGGTGATGAATATGCCATCAGCGCGCGTGGGTTCCTACACTCGTCCGCAAACAAACTGCTGGTGCTTATGGATGGGCGTACGGTGTACACGCCGCTGTTTTCCGGGGTGTTCTGGGATGCACAGGACACATTGCTGGAGGATATTGAGCGCATCGAAGTGATCAGCGGTCCAGGCGCGACGCTGTGGGGGGCGAATGCGGTCAACGGGGTCATCAACATCATCACGCGGTCTTCGACGAATACACACGGGGCCTTGCTTGGCGGCAACGCAGGCGATGCGGAACGCGGCGTAACAGTGCGTCATGGGGGAGCATTGGGTGCGAACGCATCCTACCGTGTGTACGGAAAATTCAATGATTGGGACCACACAAGCCAGCCCGGCGGATTCAGGAACAACGATGACTGGCACAAGGCCCAGGTCGGTTTCCGCTCTGACTGGGACGACTCCAAAAACAGCTACACGCTCCAGGGCGATTTTTACGACGGCTCATTAAGATCAGGGGAAGCTGACATTTCAGGGGCTAATCTGCTGGCGCGCTGGGACCGGCGGCTGGAGGGAGACAGTCGGGTTCAGGTCCAAGCTTACTATGACTATACGCGTCGAAAACTTCCACCCGTGTTCAGCGAAAAGCTGGAGACATTTGATTTCGCGTTTCAGCACTTCTTTCGCCCGATCACCGGTCAGACGGTTACCTGGGGTGGTGGCTACCGGCACGGCGACGATGACGTGGGGAACAGCATCTCCCTCGCTTTTCTTCCGGCCAAACGGGATCTTGATTGGGGCAACCTGTTTGTCCAGGACGAAATTCGCCTGGTTGAGGATCGTGTGCAGCTGACCCTGGGGGCTAAGGCGGACTATAATCCCTATACGGGAATCGAGTTCCTGCCTTCAGTCCGCTTGGCATGGAAGCTGGCTCCTGATCACCTGCTTTGGAGCTCGCTGTCGCGTGCCGTGCGCGCCCCGTCCCGCATTGACGTGGAATTGTTCGTGCCCGGAGTTCCTCCGTATATTTTGCAGGGTGCGCCGGATTTTGAATCAGAGCTGTTCAACGTTTGGGAGCTCGGTTACCGCACCCAGCCCACCCGGGACAGTTCGGTGTCCATCACCCTTTTTCGCAGCGAACATGACAAGCTGCGCGGCATTGTATTTGTTCCCGCTGACGGCGGTTTCCAATTCCAGAACCCGGTTGAAGGCGAAACCATGGGCGTGGAGGCGTGGGGCAGCTACCAGCCGGCTGCATTCTGGGTGCTTAATGCCGGGATGGCATACATGGACAAGAACCTGCGTTTGAAGGCCGGTGGCCCGGTTCCGGCGGGTCTCTCGCGCCCTGACGGCAACGATCCGGAATACCAGTGGACTCTGCGCTCGTGGTTCGATCTGCCCCATGATTTTGAGCTGGATTTTCACTTGCGTGGAGTCGGTTCCCTGCCGGATCCGGGTGTGCCGAGTTACACGGAGCTCGGGATCAGGCTGGCATGGCTCCCGATTCATAATCTGGAGCTTTCCATCGTGGGTCGAAATCTGCTGCACGACGACCATCTGGAATTTGTAACCTCCAGTGCAAGCAGTGAGGTGGACCGGAGCGCGTATTTCAAGATCCTATGGACATTCTAGAGTGATGGTACATGGGTATTTCTGAAATGATTGCACGTCGAATCGCCATGACGTCCAGAGTCTTATACCGAATCCGTCTTGTCGCGTTCACCTTCATTCTTGTTTTCTCATGGACAGGGATGGCGGGATCAGTGGCCGGGGTTTCCCGTGAGTACCAGGTCAAGGCAGTCTTCTTGTTCAACTTTGCGCAATTCGTGGAATGGCCGGCGACTGCATTTTCCGGCCCGGACGCCCCGCTCAGTCTCTGCGTTCTGGGCGACGACCCATTCGGGACAGCACTGCAGGAAGCCGTTCACGGCGAAACCATTGCCAACCGCAGGCTCGAAGCCAGGCACTCGCGCCGGGTTGAAGACCTGGTGAACTGCCAGATGCTGTTTATCAGCAAGTCAGAGGAGCAGCATATCGGGGAGATTCTGGCTGAACTGGATGTCATGGCAATACTGACCGTGAGTGAAGTCGAGGGTTTTGCCCGGCGCGGGGGGAACATCAATTTCTACCTGGAAGAAAATAAAGTGCGCTTTGAAATTAATCCGGACGCGGCACAAAGCCGGGGCATAAAAATGAATGCGCAATTGTTGAGTTTGGGAAAGATCGTCGGGCGGTAGCCTGGCACTAGGGGAACAGCTTCCTATGCGGCGTCTGCAAAACCTGCCCATCAAGCAGAAGCTGATACTGGTGATTCTGACGGCTTGCGTCAGCGCACTTGTGCCGGCCTGCATCGCGCTGGCAGCATTTGAGCTGTTCGATTTTCGCCGGAACATGGCGCGAGACATGACAGTGTTGGCCGATATACTCGCTCAGAATGCAAGGGCGGCGATTGCCTTTCAGGACGATTCAGAGGCCAGGAACAAGCTCCAGACCCTTCAAGCCGAACCGCACGTGATGGCTGCCTGCCTGTATCTCGGCAGCGGAGCTTGTTTCGCTGAATTCGTGCGCCCGGGCGTGGAAGCGAACTTCCCTCCCCGGCCGGGGAATGACGGTCATTGGTTCAGTTTTCATTCCCTCATTCTTCAGCGTCCGGTCATGTTGAATGAGAAACGTATCGGCACCATCTATCTTCAATCCGATCTGGACAGATTTTATGAGTGGCTGGGCGTATTCGGAGGGCTTGTTGTCCTGATTTTATCCGGTTCCTCCCTGCTGGCCGTTGCGGTTTCGTCCCGGCTGCAACGGCCAATTTCCGGTCCGATTCTCGCCCTGGCGGAAACTGCGCAGGCTGTTGCCGAACGCAGTGATTATTCCCTGCGTGCACGGAAATTCGGTGAGGACGAAGTCGGACTGCTGGCTACCTCCTTCAACGCCATGCTGGACCAGATTCAGCAACAGGACTCAACGCTTCAAGCCGAAATCGCCGAGCGCAAAACCGCAGAACTACGGATCAAGGAAAAGCTTGAAAATCTTAACTTGCTCGACCAGATCACACGCTCCATCAGCGAACGATTGGACCTCGAGAGTATTTTTCAGGTTGTGGTGCGAACCCTGGAAAGCAGCCTGCCGGTGGACTTCTGTTGTGTCGGTCTTTACGACGCAACGGCCAGTTTCGTCAATGTCTCCCGTGTTGGCGTGAAGGGTGGGCCTCTTGCAGCGGAACTGGCGCTGGCGGAGGGCGGCGTGATCGGCGTGGATGAATACAGCCTGGGACGTTGCATACGCGGAGAAATGGTATACGAGCCGGACATCGGGCGGGTGTCATCCCCGTTTTCCGAGCGGCTGGCCGGCGGCGGGATGCGCTCGGTGGTGATGGCGCCGTTGCGCTCGGAAAGCACGGTCTTTGGCGTGCTGGTGGCGGCGCGGCAGAGGGCGAACGAATTCAGCAGCGCCGAGTGCGAGTTCCTGCGCCAGGTGAGCGAGCATGTGGCGCTGGCAGCCAGTCAGGCGCAGCTCCACAGCGCGTTGCAGCTGGCGTACGACGACCTGCGCCAGACGCAGCAGGCAGCCATGCAGGAAGAACGTTTGCGCGCATTGGGCCAGATGGCCAGCGGTATCGCCCATGATATCAACAATGCCCTGTCGCCCGTCTCGCTGTATACGGAGACGTTGCTGGAGAAAGAGGTGGGTCTCAGCGAACGTGCCCGGGGATATCTCGAGGTCATTCAGCGCGCCGTTGAGGACGTTGCGCAGACGGTGGCGCGCATGCGGGAATTTTACCGGCAGCGCGAGCCGCAAATCGAACTGGCACCCGTGGCGGTGAATAGCTTGGTGCAACAGGTGCTGGATCTCACCCGCGCGCGCTGGAGCGACATGGCGCAGCGGGAAGGGATCGCCATCCGGCCGATAACCGAACTGACTCCCGATCTTCCGGAGATCATGGGAGTCGAAAGCGAGATTCGCGAAGCGCTCACCAACCTGGTGTTCAATGCCGTGGATGCGTTGCCGGAAGGAGGTACGATGACGCTACGGACCCGGTGCACAGGCGCCGCCGGCGGTGTCGAAGGAGATACCGTTGTTATCGAGATCAGCGACGATGGTGTCGGCATGGATGAAGAGACCCGCCGCCAGTGCCTTGAACCATTCTTCACGACAAAGGGGGAGCGCGGCACCGGCCTGGGGCTGGCGATGGTATTCGGGATGGTGCAGCGGCACAGCGCCGGGCTGGAAATTGACAGTTCACCCGGTGACGGGTCCACCGTGCGGCTACTGTTCGCTGTTCCTGAACCTGTTGCAGCGGACGCCCGGAAATCCCGCAATGAGCGACAGGCGCTGCCGCAATTGCGCCTTTTGCTGGTAGATGATGACCCGGTATTGCTGAACTCGCTGCGCAGCGCCTTGGAGACGGAGGGGCACGTCATCATTGCCGCGAACGGCGGCGCGGAAGGCATCGCCGCCTTCCATGACGCGCTGGATCGTGACGAGTCCTTTGCCGCAGTTATCACCGATCTCGGCATGCCGTACGTGGATGGACGCAAGGTGGCCGCCGCCATAAAGGAGGCATCACCTGCCACCCCGGTGATCCTGCTCACCGGCTGGGGTCAGCGGCTGGTTGCGGAAGGCGACATTCCCGCGCATGTGGATCAGGTGCTCGCCAAGCCGCCCAAGTTGCGCGAAATCCGCCGGGCGCTGGCGCGATGTTGCGGCCTGACGGGTGAAAGCTGAACATGTCCACACATGACCGGGCACGGTGTCCGTGCCCCCGATGCAAGGCCGCACTCAGCGATGATCGCCGATGCGCAGATTTGCCGTGGCCAGCTGTATCTCCTTGAGAAATATCAGGAGGCTGGAGATCAGGGTGGCCATGGAAAGTATGAAAAGCGCGGCAATGGGCGTGGCGATGTTCAGACCGACGACCGCACCCACAAACAACACCATGATGACCAGGCAGATAAGCAGCGCGCTGGTGGTGCAAAGCGTGATGGACCAGTTAATCAGGCGCGTGCGCACCGACAGGATGCACAATTCACGATGAATGCCGGCAATGCGCTGTTCGTCCTTCAGTGTCGGCAAAAAATCCTCCAGTACCCGCGCGCGATCCACGGCACGGCTGAGACGGAACGACAACACCGACAGCATGGCGCCGATACCGGTGACGAGAAATACGGGCGCCACGGACAACTGGATGACGTGGGCGATGTCGGAGACTTGAAGTGACAGGTTCGTCAATCTGTGTGCGGCTTATCCGTCGCCTCCGTGATTTCATGGCCCGCGAACACGACGCGGTTGCGGCCGGTATTCTTGGCCAGGTATAACGCGGCGTCAGCCACCTGCAATAATTCTGTCGCTGTATCGCCATGGGTCGGGAAGATGGCAACGCCCAGCGACATCGTCACCGTCCCGAGTTGTTGTGACAGATGTTCAAGCTGGAGTTCGGCAATCTTCTCGCGAATGTCGTTAAGCCTGTGTCCCAGCGCGGCCGGGTCAACATCCGGCATGATCAGGGTCAGTTCCTCGCCGCCATAGCGGCAGGCAATGTCTTCGGTACGCAGGGTGGTGAGCAGAAACTTGCCGATCCCGGCCAGAACCGCATCCCCGGCATGATGCCCGTAGGTGTCATTAAAGCGCTTGAAGTGATCCACATCCGTCATGACGACGGCAACATGGAGCTTGCGGCGCCGCGCCCGCGCCAATTCACGCTCCAGGCTTTCCATCATGTAGCGCCGGTTATACAAGCGTGTGAGCGGGTCGCGGACCGATTGCTCCCGCAGGGCTTCGCGCGAGCGGATGCTGGACAAATTAAGGGCCAGATCATCGGAAAGGGCGATCATGAGTTCGCGCAGTGATTCCAGGGTACGAGTGGCGCCGCCTTGCGGCGGCCGCGCCTGCAGATAGGACATTCCCAGCACGTCACCCTGGGCGATCATCGGCACGCACAGGGTTGCGTCCACGCCCTTGGTCACGTGCTCGCAAAGAACCCCGGTGCCGGGGCCAGTGACCAGGTGCACTTTGCCCTTGCGCAAGGCCCAGCAATCCTCCCGGTTGAATGCAGGCTCAATGCCGCTTCCACCCCATTCCACCAGCATTTCCACCAGCGAGCGTGACTCGTTAATCAGGAACACGGCGCCGGGATGGTCCGGGAACAGGCGCTGCATGTAGAGGGCAATGAGGGGGGAGGTTTCGACCAGTGTCTTGCACACCTGCAGGTCATCGTTCATCTGTGAAATCAGGGCAGCACTCTGATTACGCAGTTCCAGGGCATCATTTGCGGCTTGCGCTTTCTGCAGGGCTTCCCGCCGTTCAGTCACGTCGATGGAGTTGCCGACGTAACCGGTGAAATTCCCGTCCGCGTCATGGCACGGTTCACCAATATCCTGCATCCAGCGGTAGCTACCGTCGCCATGCATAAGCCGGTACTCCATGGTCCATGTACGCCGGCGCGAAAACGCGATTTCAAAGGAGGCGACGACTGCCTTGCGGTCCTCGGGATGCAAAAGACCGAGCCATAATTCTCCGGTAATCGTCTTGTCTGCGATTCCGGTAAACTCGGCCCAACGCCGGTTGTAGAAGAAATCGGAGCGATCGGCATTGGTCATCCACAGGATAATCGGCA
>CAYMXG010000053.1:0-10940 GCA_964394115.1 uncultured Enterobacteriaceae bacterium
GTCGAAACAGCAGCACGCAGGCCATGGCGGCAAACAGTGCGGACAGCGCGTGCACCCGGAATGCCACGGACCCCAGCGGCACCAGCGTGGCAAGATGGGACAACGCTACATACAACGGATAGCCCGGTGGATGGGCGACGGCATTGAACCACGCCGCCTGCAGAAAAAAACCGTCATCTTCGAGCACCACGGTGCGCGGGGCGCTCCACAGGTAGACCAGCAGCGTACTGAGCCCGACGGCGCCGGCCGCCAGGCGTTCCGACGCGACGTCAGTCAGTGACCCTGGGCGCACCGGCGGGCACCTGGCCGGCCGCGGGCGGCGGCCCGGACCGAACCATCAGGAAGACCAACAGGTAGCACAGGCCGACAATCCATAACAGGTCCCGATATCCGGTCAGCAGCGAAAGGTATTCCAGCCCGCCGCCGGCCACGGCGCCGAGCAGGTTCCATCCAAACGCACTCGCACTGGCCTCGGTTTCCATGAAGGAACGGCTGAATACCAGGTTGGCAAAAAAGATCGGCGCGAACATCAATGCTGCGCCGGCACCATAGCGCAACGGCTCCGACTGCAGCCCGAGGAATACCTGCGCAGGCAACAGGTAAGCGAGCGCCAGTCCCGCGAACAGCCCGGCAAACATCAGATTGCGATTACGCCAGCGGGAGTGCTGGATGATCAGGTTGGCGGCCAGCACGGAACACAGAATACCGGCGAACGACATGGCGTTGACCAGCCAGGTAGTGCCGAACAGCAGCGAAAAAAACGCCAGGCTCTTGGTCTCCAGCAACAGGAAGGCCATGCCCATGAAGAAAAACGGGAATGCCGGGCGTCCGAGCGTGCCCGCCGGAGCCAGCACCCGGACCGCAAGCATGGAGGTACCGAGAAACAGCGCGATCATTCCGATATACAGCCAGTGAATGGCGGGTTTCTGCATGTAAACGAACGGCCAGTTATCGGTGGGCAGTCGCTCAAAACCCGACCGGTCTATCGCTGCGCCGCGGATGGCGCCACCTGCTGCAATCACCGTGGTGTCGCCGAAGGCAATGATTGCCGGGGCGGCGCCGAACGTCTGTTCAGCCGTCGCCGCGATCTTGTTTATCAGCCACGGCCAGCGGTACTGGTTGTAGAGCACGAACAACCCGCCGTCCTTCAGCCGCGAGCGCACCGCGGCAAACGCCTCGGACGTGAAGAGGTAGGACTCCAGCCGGATGTTGGACAACGTCGACAACCGCATCAACGAATCCGGCAGCGCGAAAACAATCAGGTCGTATTTCTGCGTGGCGTTCTGCAGGAACTTGCGTCCGTCGGTGACGTATACCTGTACGCGCGCATCTGCATATGGTTGATCCGGGTGAAACATCCTGCCCCAATTGACGATACCGCGGTCAATCTCCACTGCATCCACCTGGCGGGCGCCAAAGTCCAGTGCCACGGCGACATCGGTCCCGGAGCCGGCGCCGATGACGAGCACATTATCCAGTGCCAGCCCCGCAGCGGTCGCCTGGCGATAGGGCTCACCGTAATAAGTGGCGCCGGCCGTGGCCGCCGGATGCATGAACTGATGCGCGATGCCGTTGGCGAATACCACCCGGAGACCGGAATCATTCTCAGCCAGCGTCAGTTTCTGGTAGGACGACCACTGCGTCGGCATGCCGGTGCGCGAGCTGAGCAGCAACAACACCACACACAGACAGGCGACTACCAGTCCGGCGGCGGTGCCGCGCGTCCCGGGGCGGGCATCGGCGATCCAACCGGCGCCCAGCAGCAGCGTTCCAGTAATGACCCAGGTGATCGGCGCGCTTCCGACCATGCTCTGCACCGAGAACAACCCGATCCCCAACAGGCTGCCCAATACATCCCAGGTGTACGCCTTGAGCGGCGTGAAGCCCGCAAAGGCCTGTCCGAGGCGTGCGCCGACAGCGGCGAAAAAGGCGGCCGTCGCCAGGAACAGCACCACCAGCAACAATGCCGCCGGCGCCCCGGTCTGCCCGGTGACATTGCCGAAAAAGAACAGGCCGAAATGATTGCGCAGCAGGTCCACATCGAATTTGGACACGAGTACGAGCGCGAACAGAAACAGCAGCGTGAATGGCAACAAGCGGCCCAGGTCCATTTGCCGGCCGGCGGCAAGAAACCCCACGCCGAGTCCGACAAACGCCGTGATCAGCATGAAATTGCTGAAATAGCCCAGGTACAGGACTTCGGCGGCGGTGAATCGAATCAGCGCCAGCTCGAAATACAGCGCGCCGGCCGCGAGCATTATCAGCGACGTCACGGCGTGACGCCGATGGTTCGGATTGTTGCCTGGCAATTCCGGCTGTGCAGCCGTATTCAAGCCCGCCTGCTCCGTTTGCTTCAGATTCTCATTCACGCTGGCGGGTTCTCGCAGATGCCGGGGGCCGGCGGGGATCGCGTCAAGGACTGGATTGGCCCGCGGGAAGCATGGCATGGGCCAGATTGGACCTATCGGGCCAGCGCGCCAGCGAGCGGCGAACATGTTCCTGCGCTTTGTCTGGCGCACCAAGCTGATCGTAGGCAAGCGCGAACAAATAATCCAGCGCGGCAACACTCTGCATGCTCACTGCCTCGCCGAGGCGCGCCTCGGCGAGGCGCAGCAACGCCAGCGCCTGCGTCGCATCAGGGTGTTCCCGCATGAGCAGGAAATTGGCACGCTCCAGCAACCCGTAGTATCCAGCGCAATTCTTTTCCAGGCTGCTGGAAATCTCCGCGTTTTCCCGGGCCTCAGCCAGCGCCGCCAGGGTCCGGCAATATACCGCACCCAATTGGCGGTGGTGCATGAGCTCGCTGAGGTCCTTCGGCTCGTCCCGCGCAAACATGCGCGCGAAGAACTGCTCAATGCGCGGCGTCAGTATTGCCATACTGTCGCCACCGGGGAGGTCGCGTGCTACTTCATAGTAGAACCCGTGCAATTTGACGGGACCTTGGTACGGCAGATCCAGATGGTAATAGATCGGCCGCTGCTCGCGGGCGATGAACGCCTCAAATGCGGCCCGGGCTGCCAGCGGGTCGGAGCTGCGGGGCGATACCAGGCGATTGGTAAATAGCTGGCCGACGACGTTGAATACCTCCACATCCGGCCGCAGGCGCTCGATCCGATTCAGGTATGCAATTGGTCCGATAGCGTAGTCTCCCCGCACAAACAAGACTGCATTCGGTTCCAGGGATTCCAGCAACGTCGTGGCAAACTCACTGGCCCACGCTGCAGCGGGCCGATAATTCGCCGGCGCGTTCCTGAGCCACACGCTGCCGATTGCGAGCAGCGCCAGCGCCGGCAGCACGACCCGCGTTCGGGCAGGAAGCGGGAATCTGCGCGCGAGCCAGGCGGCCATCTCCGTCACGCCCAGCGCCAGCCAGATCGCCAGTATGCCGTGCGCCACAAGCGGATACTGTGCAAATACGTTTCGATGCATCAGATCCCAATCGAATCCAAGCAACATCGCCAGCACCAGCGTGCTCCCGGCAAAACCCGCCACCAGTGCCCAGCACAGGGATCGCGGCCATGCTTTCCACTGCGCGGCCAGGCCCACCAGCGCGAACGGCGCCGCCACCCAGCCAAACTGACGCGCGGCATCCGTCAAGGAGAATGCCGCGTAGCGGAGTTTGTCCATCCACCCGGCGGTGACGCTGTGATCGATGCCGGTGTAGGCCTCGCGGCTCACATAAAACCAGAAGTCGGAGAGGTCTTCGATGGGGCCGAAAAATGCAATCTCCGAAACACGCGAGCGGTACACCATCCATGCATAGGGAAGAAGTCCGATGCAGAACCAGGCCAGCGCCGGTAACGGACGCCGGGTCAATGCGTGACGATGCGGCCACGCTGCGAGCGCGAGCGCCGGGGCGGAGAGCAGCATCAGCGGCCAGTGGTTGGCCAGGGACAGGCCGGACAAGGCAGCGATCCAGACCCCACGGGACTCACGCTTTCCGGGTATTGCGCACAGCCACAACAGCACAAAGAAGAAAAACGCATTGAGCGAATACACCTCCGCCACGGTGGACTGCAGCCAGAAGGTCCCGGAAAAACCATAAGCAAGGGCGCCAGCCCATGCGGCCATGCGTGACCCCGTGACGCGCCGCACCAAATCCCAAAGCACCGCGCAGGCCAGAGCTCCGAACACTGCACTGCACATGTGCACGCGAAACGCCACGCTGCCGGCGGGAATATGGGTGAACAGATTCGCAATCAAGGTGTAGAGCGGATAGCCCGGCGCATGGGCAACGCCGCCGAACCAGGCGGCGAGGATGAAGTAGCCGTCGTCGTCCAGCATGACTCCACGCGGGGCGCTGAGCGCGTAATTGGCCAGGATAAACAGGAACACCGCGCACGGCTCAAGCCATGGCGGAACGCGAGAGTGCTCGCTGTCAATGATACCCACGCTGGTTACCGGCTCGTGTCGCGCCAGGTAAGTATCCCGGTGCTGCTGTAATTCCACACTGCGCCGGCCACCACGCCGACCAGTCCGGCGCCCCACCACGGGAAGCCTTTCGATGCCAGCCACCCGGCCAGGGCAACATTAACCAACGCCCCAAATGCACACGCCAGGTAAAAACTCAGCAGGCCGCGTACCGCGGCCACGCCGTGCAGACGCCGGTCCGGGTAGGTAAGCCGGTTATTGAGAACGAAGTTGCTGGTCATGGCAGTGCCTGTGGCGGCAGCCTGGGCGATCAGAAACGCGATCCCCACCCAGCGGTGCAGTGCCCCCAGGACCAGCATGTGTACCACCACCCCGCTCATTCCCACCGCCGCAAAGGAAATGAAGCGCGCCGGGATCGCATCGCCGGACAGCTTGTGCGCCAGCAACATGCCAAAATCCCAGACCACCGATATCGACAACTTGCTCTCGCCGTGCATGCGCGAGCGCATCTTGTATGCCACTTCTGCGTAGCGCGGCGGCGCCGGGCTGGACAACAGCATATCCAGCAGAATCTTGAACCCGCGCCCGGACAAATGCGGTGCAATCCGGGCAAACCATTCGCGGCGGAACATGAAGAAACCACTCATGGGATCGGAAACCGGGACGCGTGTGAGTGTGCACGAAACCCAGGTTGCCAGCCGGCTCAGCCGCACGCGGCCGGAGGCAAGCGTGCCCATGCCGCCGGGCTCCGCGTAGCGCGTGGCAACGACCACGTCAAACCGGCCATCCCGCAGCAGTTCCTGCATGCGCGGGATGATGGATTCGTCGTGCTGAAGGTCAGCGTCCATGATGCAAACATACGGCGCCGCCGTGGCGAGGACGCCTTCAATACAGGCGGAGGACAACCCACGGCGGCCGAGGCGCAGCAGGCAGCGCACGTGTGAATCGTGCTGCGCCAGCTCCTGCACTGTGGCCGCCGTGCCGTCCGGGGAATTGTCGTCAACGTACACCGCCTCCCAATTGCAGCCGGACAGGACGCTGGACAGGGCTGAGTGCAATGGCGCGATATTGTCACGCTCATTGAACGTCGGAATGATGACGGCGATTTCTGCGATCATTACGTGCCTGGCCGCGCACCGCGGGACTTACAGGCGCGGTGAATCCCGGGCACAGCCAGTTGACGTAAACGTCCAAAGCCGGGCTCTTGCAACAACGACTACTCCAGTCCGAGTTTTTTCAGTCGGTAACGCAACGAGCGCAGACTCAGCCCCAGGATCCTCGCAGCAGCGGTGCGATTCCAGCGCGTCTGTTCCAGGGCATCCAGGATCATATTGCGCTCCACGTCACCCAGGTGCTCATCCAGTTTTGCTTCATCAGATGCGGCAATCACCCCATCACTGATCGGTGCCGCGGTCCCGGCGTCAGTCCTGGGGAGTTGCAGGTCAGCCGGGTTGATCACGGCCTGCTCGCACAGCGTGGCCGCGCGTTCGAGGATATTCTCCAGTTCGCGGACATTTCCGGGAAACGGATATTCCAGCAATGCGTTCACCGCCGCGGCGCTCAATGTCACGCGCTCCATGCCGGGGCCCTGGGACAACCGCCCCAGGATATGTTCAACCAGCGCCGGGATGTCCTCGCGCCGTTCCCGCAGCGGCGGCACATTCAGTTCAATCACGTGGATCCGATAGTAAAGATCCTCGCGAAAAGCACCGGTGCGTACCAGTGCGGCAAGGTTCTTGTGCGTGGCGCTGAGAATTCGCACATTTACCGGCATTTCCTTCTGGTCGCCAACCGGGCGCACCTTCTTTTCCTGGATGGAGCGCAACAGCTTGACCTGCATGGCTTGCGGCAGTTCCGCCACTTCATCCAGGAACAGCGTGCCGCCCTCGGCAGCCTGGAACAAGCCGATCTTGTCCGCCGTGGCCCCGCTAAAGCTGCCCTTGCGGTGCCCGAAGAACTCGCTTTCCATCAGATCAGGCGGGATCGCCCCGCAATTCACCGGCACGAATGGCCCGCTGCGCCGCGGGCCTTCATCATGGATCATTCGCGCCACCATTTCCTTGCCGACGCCGGATTCGCCGCTGATATACACCGGCGCCTGGCTGCGGCAGACCTTTGCCACCTTCTCCCTGATCACGCGCATCGCGGTGCTCGCGCCGATCAAGCGCGGGATCGATTGCACCTCCGTTTCCGACGCCTGTAGCGCGTTTTCCACCAGCGTGCGCAAGTGCGCCAGATTCACCGGTTTGTTGAGGAAATCGAATGCCCCTTTCTTCAGCGCCTGAATCGCCGTGTCCATGCTTCCGTGGGCGGTAATGACCGCGACCGGCAGGTTGGGGTGATGGCGCTGCAGGTAGCCGACGAAATCCACGCCATCGCCGTCGGGCAGGCGCATGTCGGTGAGGCAGATGCCGAAGCTCTGTTTCTTGAGCAACGCCTTGGCGGTGCGCAGGTCCGGCGCGCAGGCGCAAGTCACGGACATGTCGCCCAGGGTCAGTTCCAGCAACTCCCGGATATCCGGCTCATCGTCGATAATCAATGCACTGCGCATGCTTTGGACCAGGTAAAAGTCATGAATCGGTTGGCCGCCGATCCGGCGGCATGAAGGTAATTCTAAAACACGTTCCGGTGGCGCCGGTCCAGGCGAGTTGCAATACGGCCTGGTTCGCTTCGCACAGCTCCCTGGCAATGTACAACCCCAGCCCGGTTCCTTTGGGTTCAGTGGTGAAGAAAGGCTCGAATAATTGTTCGCGCGCTTCGGTGGCCACACCCGATCCGGTATCGATTACTTCCACGAATGGCCGGCGCGAGTCGGCGCCAGTACCGCATTTTAACGTCAGCAGCGGCGCGCGCCGGCTGTACCGGAGTCCGTTCTCGCACAGATTCCACAGGATCTGAACCAACTGGTCCGGGTCCATGTGCACGACGGTTTCCGCTGCCTCCGATTGCAAGACTACGGCCTCGGCGTCGAGGCTGGTGCGTGCCCGCAATTCCTCGGCGAAACGACGAATCTGGTCATGCAGCAGGATCGCCTGCGGCTGGGCGCGGCCGCGCCGGCTGATGCTCAGCACGCTCTCGATCATGCCGTTCACGCGGCGTGAGTTCTCCTCGATAATGGAGGTCAGCCGGTGCTCCTTGCCATCCGGGGACAAACTTTCCGAAAGCAACTGGCTGGCGTGGCTGATGGCGCCAAGCGGGTTGCGCACCTCGTGCGCGATGCTGGCGGTAAGTCTGCCCAAAGATGCGAGTTTCATCTGCTGCGCGCGCTGGCGCAACTCGGCGGCATCCTCGAGAAAAATCAGCAGATTCTCGTTCGCCCCGGACGGGAGTCGCAAAATTGACAACTGCACTTCCGTTCCGCCCGGCCCGATCGCCGATAGCGCGGGTAGATTGGGTGCCGCGCGCCATTCCCGTATGACCTGGGCGAGGAACGGCGCCAGTTCCGGCACCGGCAGCCCGACGCTATTTGCAGGCGCAGCCAGCAGCGATCGCGCGGCTTCATTGATCAGGGTAATACGCTGATTCCCGTCGAGCACCAGCACACCGGACTGCAACTGCTGCACTATATATTCATTCAGCCGCGCAAGATTCTGCAGATCCAGGCCACGCTGGGCGGCGAGCGCCTCCGAAACCTGGATACGGAGGGAGAGAGTGTTACTGATGTATGCGGTCACGAAAAACGTCATGCCGAGAAATCCGGCGTGGGTAAAATTCGGTTGTGGATAAAAGCGCTGCAAATGCAGGTAAATTTCGTGGCCAAGCACTGCGATGGCTGCGATGGCGGCAAACAGGATACCGATCCTTCCGGGGATCAACAGCGCGCCGCCGGCCACGACAATGACCAGCAACATGCCGAAGCCGCTGGAAAGCCCGTCGCTGGCGTACATGAGCAACGTAATCGCCACCACATCCATCAGCACCTGCCCCGCCACCTGGAGTTTGTAACGGGGCAGCCGGTGGGCGACCAGTACAAACGCCGCCACGCCGGCGGCGAGATAACCATGCACGACCACCGCAAACAGGCGGCTGTCATACACGCCCAGTGGCTCCGGCAACTGGCCGATCCAATACAAGGCAACAAACAATGCGGCGACCACCAACCGGTAGCCATTGAAATAATTCAGGGCGCGCCAGTTGGTATCCTGGCGCAGCGGCAACGGATCAAATTCGTTCATTGGTTTCGCGCCGGACCGAGCCGGCGATGAGCGTCAGAGCAGTAGGGCGTGTCGGCATCCAGGACTGCGTCCGCAGCAGGAACAAAGGTGGCGCAATGGGCACAGCGCACCATGTGCGCGACCACTTTGTCCTTTGCGTTTGACCCCGGCGCGCCGGTTCCGCGCAGCAAGCGCGACAACAGCCGGCCGGCAAGTATTATTACGATCAGCAGCAGGATGGCGCGCAGCATGTGCGTTCAGTTTTCGGGGGTTACTGTGTAAACTGTTGGCGCCAACAGTTTCGAGCCCATTGGCACACCGGGGAAAGGCCACTTGGTCGGACACAATTCATGAACCTGCACGAATACCAGGCAAAGATCCTCTTTACAGAGTATGGCATCCCGGTCACCCCGGGAAGCCATGCCCATAATGTGAAAGATGCCTTGCGCCATGCCGCGGACCTGGGCGGGGACGGCTGGGTGGTCAAGGCCCAGGTGCATGCCGGGGGCCGCGGCAAGGGCGGCGGCGTCAAGATTGTCCACGGACGCGCCGAACTCGAGGATTGCGTCAAGCGCATGCTCGGCTCACGGCTGGTGACGAAACAGTCCGGCCCCGGGGGCAAACCCGTTAATTGTGTGGTGGTCCAATCCCTTTGCGACATCGGATCCGAACTTTACCTGAGCATGCTGGTGGATCGCGCGCGGCGCCGCGTCGCCGTCATCGGCTCCCGGGCCGGCGGCATGGACATTGAGGAAGTGGCGGCGCAGGAACCGGAAAAGATATTGACGTTCGTCGTCGACCCGGTGATGGGCATGCAGGAGTTTCAATGCCGGCGGCTTGGTTTTGCGTTGCAGATCGAGGCGGATCACATCAAGCAGTTGACCGCGATCCTGAAGTCCTTGTATCGCCTGTTCATCGACAAGGATCTGAGCCTGGTGGAGATCAACCCGCTCATCATCACCAGCGCCGGCAAGCTCGAGGCCCTGGATGGCAAGGTGGCCGTGGATGATAACGCGCTGTACCGGCAACACACGCTGGAGGAATGGCGCGATCCGACCCAGGAAGATGACAAGGAAAACCGCGCCAAGCTGTTCGATCTGAATTATGTCGCGCTGGATGGAAACATCGCCTGCATGGTCAACGGCGCCGGGCTGGCCATGGCGACCATGGACATCATCAAGCTGCATGGCGGCGACCCGGCCAACTTCCTCGACGTGGGTGGTGGCGCGACCACCGAGCGCGTGTCCGAGGCGTTCAAACTTATTGTTTCCGATCCCAAGGTGAAGGCCATCCTGGTGAACATTTTTGGCGGCATCGTCCGCTGTGATCTGATCGCGGAAGGGATCATCGCGGCAGTACGTGAGGTGGGAGTGTCAGTGCCGGTGGTTGTGCGCCTCGAGGGCACCAATGTAGATCAGGGCAAGCGCCTGCTGGCGGATAGCGGACTGAGCATCATAGCGGCGGACAACCTGGCCGACGCGGCGGACAAAGTCGTCGCCGCGGCGAAGAAACGGGGGTCGTAATGCCGATCCTGGTCAACAAGAATACCAGGGTGATCGTGCAGGGCTTTACCGGCCGGCAGGGAACCTTTCACGCGAAACAGGCGATCGAATACGGCACGCTGGTGATGGGCGGCGTTACCCCCGGGCGCGGCGGCGAAATGCACCTGGAGCGCCCCGTATTCAACACCGTGCACGACGCCGTGCACGCCACCGGCGCCGATGCCAGCATGATCATGGTGCCGGCCGCTTTTGCCGCCGAGGCCATTACCGAAGCCGCGGATGCCGGCATTCGGGTCATTGTCTGCATCACTGAAGGCATTCCGGTGCTGGATATGCTGCGCGCGCGCGCGGCACTGGAACGCTATCCCGATGCGCGCCTGATTGGACCCAACTGCCCCGGCATCATCACACCCGGCCAGTGCAAGATTGGCATCATGCCCGGCAGCATCCACCGTCCGGGTGGGGTCGGCATCGTGTCGCGTTCGGGCACGCTGACCTACGAGGCCGTGCACCAGACCACGCTGGCGGGACTGGGCCAAAGCACCTGCGTCGGCATCGGCGGCGATCCCATCCATGGGACCAACTTTATTGATTGCCTGGGTCTGTTTCAGGCCGACGCCGACACCAGGGGCATCATCATGGTGGGCGAGATTGGCGGTTCCGCCGAGGAAGAGGCGGCGGCATTCATCAAGGCGCACGTGAAAAAACCGGTGGTCGCCTATATCGCCGGCGTCACCGCCCCGCCGGGCAAACGCATGGGCCATGCGGGCGCCATCATCGCGGGCGGCAAGGGCACCGCGGCAGACAAATTCGCGGCGCTGGAATCCGCCGGCGTGAAGACGGTGCGCTCGCCCGCGCTGCTCGGCAGCACGCTGGCCGCGCTCCTTAAGTAACTCCCCTCTCCCCAGCACCG
>CAYMXG010000054.1:0-7602 GCA_964394115.1 uncultured Enterobacteriaceae bacterium
AGGGCCCAACCTGATGCTGTACGCACCCATGGACACGCACCTGGATGCCGAAGAAAAGCTGGACATCCCCTGGGTCGGCCGGCACCTTCGCGCCGACATGCTGCCGAAAGCCGAAATCCGCGGTGACACCGTCATCGGGCTCGGTGCCTCCAATCCCAAGTCCATGGTGGCCACACTGGTGGAAGCAGCGCACTGCGTGCAGGAAGCAGGCGTACCGCTGAACGGAGATGTAATCGTGGCCTCCGCCGGCGGCGGCATGCCCTGGATTTGCACGGAACGCGACAACGCCGGCATTAGCAGCGGCGTGCGCCACCTGCTCGGGAGCGGCATCAATCCGGATTTCGGCGTTATCTTCAAACCCTGGGACGAGGTGTATTTTGAAAATCCCGGCATGTGCTGGTTCAAGGTCACCACCTGGGGCACCATGGGTTATGCGGGCATCGCGCGCGGCACGCCCGGCTTTACCAGTTCCATCGTGCCAGCCGCGCAGTTAATTCTCGAACTGGAGCAATGGCTGGCCGAATACCCGGAGCGACACCAGTCCGAACAAGTCAGCCCACAAGGCTGGATCGCCGCGGTACGATCCGGCTGGCCGGACAAGCCCGCGTTCCCCGCCGCCGCCTGCGAAATTTTCCTCGATATCCGCACCAATCCGGATCAAAAGATTGCCGACGTGGAGGTGGAGTTTTCCGCAGCCATGCGCGCGATATTGCATCGGTATCCGGACATCCGCGCCGAATGGAAGATGTATGCCGCCTGTCAGGGCACGCGCACCGACAAAAATCACTGGATCGTGCAAAGCGCAACGCGCAGTTGGGAGGCGGTGCATGGCCGTCCCTACCCCGGGGCCGCGAAAATGAGCGGCCAGACCGACGCGGCCACGATCTGCGGAATGGGCGTCCCGCTGGCGCGTATCGGCTACCCGTTTATCGGCGAAAAAGACATGCCGCCGGAATTCGCGGAAGGGTTGGGCGGCATGGGCGTGGCCTGCATTCCGGATCTGCTGGTGCCGTGCCGGGAACTCATTTATATGATCATCGATTCCTGCACGCGCACCCGCGCGGAAGTGGGTTTGGCAATGAATCCAGGGTAGTGGCCCAGGTTAAATTTGTCATTCCGAAGGAGCGAAGCGACTTAGGAATCTTGCTTTTGGGAGGAAAAAAGATTCCTCCCTGCGGTCGGAATGACAACTTCAATCCGACCCGACCAGAAGGGAGGTCTAATGGCGAACGTAAGTGCACTGGGCTACATCGGCTGCTCTGTCAGTGACCCCGAAGCGTGGGAACAACTGCTCGGACCCATTTTCGGCATGGAGCGGCGCGCGGACTCGCCACAGGATCGGGATTGGTACCGCATGGATTCCTCCCATCACCGGCTCACATTGCACAAAGCCAAAACCGACCGCCTGGAATACGTCGGCTGGGAACTGGACAGCCTGGAAACGCTGCGCGAGCTGGCGCAAGCATTGAAGGACCAGGGGGAAAAGGTGTCGCGCGCCGATCAGTCCCTAATTGATGCGCGCCACGTGATGGAAATGTACCAATGTCCCGGACCCGATGGCGTCCCGCTGGAATTTTTCTTCGGGTTGCGCGAGGAATACCGGCAGTTCCGGCCCGGACGAGGCATCAGCGGCTTCAATACCGGCACGCTCGGCATGGGCCACATCGTGCTGGCGTGCGCAGATCGGGACGCAACCGTGAGGTGGTACCGGGAACGGCTCGGCTTCCGTCTCACGGACAGCATCTACTGGGATGGCATCGAGGCCACATTTTTGCACTGCAATTCGCGGCATCACAGTCTCGCATTGACCAACGCAGTGGAGGGCTTAAAGGGCGGGGATCTCGGGCACTTCATGCTGGAGATGAATTCCCTCGATGACGTGGGCCAGGCCTACGACCTGATCCTGGAGACCGGCTACCCGCTTGCCCTCACACTGGGTCGCCACACCAATGACCACATGACCTCGTTTTACGTCTACAGCCCGTCGGGCTGGTGGATCGAGTATGGTTACGGCGCGCGCACCGTGGATGATTCCACCTGGCAGCCGCGCTTCTACAACTCCCCAAAGATCTGGGGCCATCAAATGCTGCCGCCGCCGGCCGGCAAGGTGAAAAAGCTATGACCATGAAATATCGAACCTTGGGCGCGTCCGGCGCCCGCGTCTCGGAGATCTGCCTCGGCGCCATGACCTTCGGCGAGGCCGATGAAAAATCCTTCATGCACAAGATCGGCGCCTCCGAGGAGGAGTCCCACCGCATCATGAGTCATGCCCTGGAGGCCGGTGTCAATTTCTGGGACACGGCGAATGTGTACGGACAGGATGGCTTGTCGGAGCGCATCATCGGCTCCTGGTTCAAAAAGACCGGTCGCCGCCAGGAAGTGGTGCTGGCAAGCAAGTGCCGCTTCGGCATGGGCGCCGGACAGAATGATCGCGGCGCATCGCGCCTGCATATCAAGCGCGCAGTGGAGGATTCACTCAAGCGACTCGGCACGGACTACATCGACCTGTTCCAGATCCACATGCAGGACATCAAGACGCCAGAAGAAGAAGTGGTGCGGGCGCTGGATGAACTGACCCAGGCGGGCAAGATTCATTATTCCGGCGCATCCAACTACGCTGCGTACCGGCTGGTGGAGCATTTGTGGGCCGCAGATCGCACCCGGCTGAACCGGTATGTGACATTGCAGGCACAGTACAACCTGCTGGAGCGCGGTCTCGAACTGGAGCATGTACCTGCGTGCAAGCGGTGGGGTCTGGGCTTGTTGCCATGGTCGCCACTGGCCGGGGGATTTCTCACCGGCAAGTACCAGCGCGACAAGTCCATGCCCGGCGGCACGCGCTACGAAAAAATGAAGGACCGGTTTGAATCCCGCAGCACGGATCGGAACTGGGCCATCCTGGATACCGTCGTTGCCGTGGCGAAGGAGTTGAACGCCACCCCGACCCAGGTGTCACTGGCCTGGCTGTTGCGCAAGCCTGCCGTAACCTCTGTGATCGTCGGCGCCCGTTCGGTCGTGCAATTGGAAGACAGCCTGAAGGCCGTGGACCTGGTGTTACCGGACGCGGCCATGGAGCGGCTGGATAAAGTATCCGCACCGCCGTTGTTCTACCCCTACGACTTCATGAAGAACATTGATGGGGCGTGGTAGTGCTGATCATACGCCTGCGATTAATCGCGCAGGATTTGGCAATGTAGTAGCTTACTTCCCGGCCTCCATGCTCTCTTTACCTTTCTTTTCGCTCGAGTCCATCTGTCCGGTAACACCCGCCGCCACGCCTTCGGCAAACGCCGGTTCGACATCTTCAATCCGGGTTGTGCCGCCGTAGATGCCGCCCCAGGCAAAGGTCTTCTTGACAGTGAATTCGCTGGTTGTTTCCTGTGTGCCTGATGGGGTAACGGTTATCTTGCCGTCAAGGTGAATTTGCCCAAGGCCGACAAGCATCAACCGGGCAAAGGCGTTTCCTTTCGCATATTTCGTGATGACGACGTTCACATCATAACCGTCCGCTTCCCCGGCGGCGGGATTCAGCGCCTGCTTCGCGGCCAGTTGCTGGTGAATGAGTTCAGTGAGTCTTTGCATATCCACGCCGAGCATGGAGACACCTTCGGCCGTTTGCACGTTGACGGTTGCGATGTCGTTTCCGTCGAGTTTCTTGTGTTCGGCAACCGTGTCAGTGAATTGAGGCTTCGGTGCGCTGCCTGCACAACCCCACAACATGGCCAGCGTCGCAAGAATTAAATAAGTGCCGATTCTGGATGGATTCATGCTGGTACCCCCCTGTGTGCATTCAAACCACGTGGGGTAAAAAAATATACGCTTCGGGAATGGAATTTCCATCTATTTATTAGTCGCAGAGCCTGAATGTCACTCGAGACGCCGACTCGACCGGCCTTCTTGGACGCTAATTGGCGTACAAAAAGCCGGCAACTCAGGAAAAAACCAGCCGGTGTCTGCTATTGCCCCAACGGGAGGATGGCAACAACGCAGGGGAGTCGAAAATTGTGCATGTCACCCATTCACGCCGTCAGCCCTGGCCGAGCGTCCGGTGTCTTGCCGGTCATTTCGCGCCGCACCCACGGGACCAACACCGCGTAGAAGGTCGCCGGATAAAACGGCTTCGTCAGCACCGCGTTCATGCCTGCCTCCAGGCAGCGCTCATGTTCCTGCACCATGGCCGAGGCGGTGACTGCCAGCACCGGGAGGTGGCGCCACTGTTCGTTGGCACGGATGCGCCGCAACGCCTCATAACCGTCCATCACCGGCATCTGCAGGTCCATGAGTACGGCATCGATGTCCTGCCTGCCGGCCAGCACATCCAGGGCCTGCTGGCCGTTTTCCGCCTGCACGCTCTCGGCGCCGGCCCGGCGCAACAATGACACCGCGATCTGGCGGTTGAGCTCGTTGTCATCCACAACCAGTACCCGGGCGCCACGTAATTCCGAAATGCCATCTACGGGTTCCGTGGGTTGGGTTGCCGGCGCAACAGCGGCACGCACGGGTTGGCGCGCGCCGCCCGGTACGGTGAAAGACACCTTCGTGCCTTTGCCAAGTTCACTTTCAACCCAGATGCGCCCGCCCATTATTTCCACCAGGCGTTTGCAGATGACCAGGCCGAGGCCGGACCCGCCGTATTTTCTCGTGGTTGAGGAATCTCCCTGCGCAAAAGCCTGAAACAGATTTTTCACCTGTTCGGTGCTCATGCCGATCCCACTGTCCTTCACCTCGAACCGGAGCCTGATCCCTTCCGGGGTGTTTTCGTCAACGTAGATCCCAATCTCGACTTCTCCGCCCTGCGAGAACTTGATGCCATTGAACGCCAGGTTCACCAGCACCTGATGCAACCGGGTTGGATCGTTCCGCACCACGTCGGGGACGCCGTGACCGGTGATGAACCTCAGGCTCAGATTCTTTTGTCGCGCCGCCCCCTCCACCAGGTCGCGCACGCTTTCCTGCAGGTCGGCGCACTGAAAGTCCACCACTTCCAGTTTCATCTGGCCGGCCTCTATCTTTTCGAAATCCAGCACGTCGTTGACAACATCAATCAGCGATTTCGCCGCCCGGTCTATCTTTTCAAGGTAGCCGCGCTGCGGCTCCTCGGGTTGATCCATCAGCGCCAGTTGCGTCATGCCGACAATGGCATTCATCGGGGTGCGGATCTCATGGCTCATGTTGGCGAGAAATTCCCCCTTGGAGCGGTTGGCTGCCTCGGCACTCTCTTTCGCGCGCCGCAACTCCGTGGTCTGCTCCCGCACCTGGGAGTCGAGGTTCTCATTGACAAAATGCAGTGCGTCGCGCGTCGTCACCAGTTCCTCGACATTCTGCTGGAGAATGCTCATTGACTGCTTCAGTTTTTCCGACATTTCGTTGAACGCAGCGGCCAGGATTCCAATCTCATCCCGGCTGTCCACCGCAATCGCGGGCCCGAAGTCCCCCCGGGCAATCAATTCAGTGCTGCGGATCAGGCTGCCGAGCGGTGCCACCAGCGTGCGGGCGATCGCCATGCTGGCGATGAACGCGAGCAGAACGGCGGCCAATCCGGCCCGTAGCGCATCCTGGACCGGTACTGCAGAATAGGCCTGGGCCGCCGCCAGGCGCTGACTCACCACTATCTTCCAGCCCAACGCCCTCAACGTATCCGGATAGACGTCGCCCTGGATGGGGACCACGCTCAGCACAACCGGTCCCCCCTGCAGGTTCACCACCGAATACGCGGAACTCTCTGCAGCGGTCCGTGCCAATTGATTTGCGGTCCTGCCATCGAGCGCCTCGATGGATTTGCCCTTGCGCAAAATCTGAATCGGCGACAACAACAGGTCGGAGGCCACCGGTCCCTCCTGGTTGGGAAACGCATGCGCCAGGGCATCTATCTGAAACCACGCCCCCAGCACGCCAATGGGCGTGATCCCGAAGTGTTCATATACCGGCGTGGAGAAAAACAACGCTTCCTCCGCTCCACCGAATTGGGCCTTTTCTAGACCGATGTAAGGTGTCCCGGCGTAGGCACCGGTCCACCAGGGCTGAGCGGAGAAATCAAAATGGCTGGTTATCCCGGTGGCGCCAACCAGGCCACCCCATTGGTTGGTCAGCACCAGGTTCGTATACGCCTTGTTATGCTGGAAAAACTCCCGCAGATCGGCTGTCTCCTTCCCCGAGGTGACGCGATTGAAGGTCCGGTTACCGTGGGAGGCCAACCTCCATGTGCGCTCCTGCTCGCGAATAATTTCGGTCACCGTGTCTGTATCCGCGGGGTAACGGGCCACATCGGCCAGCACGGCATCCTGCAGGGACTCGCTCAAGGACAGCGCCGCCAGCGTCTGCAGGTGCCCTTCCAGCAACGCCGCCAGATGCCGTGCGCGGGCATCAGCAATCAGGCGCGCCTCCGCACCGGCCTCGGCAATGGCGCCCTGCCGCAGGACCTGCATGGTGGAAAACGTTACCCCGGCAACCGCCATTACCGTGACCGCCAGGAATGCCAGAGTAAACTTCAGTTGCAGCGGCAAATCCTTGAACCGGGCGACGGTGAATTGGCCGGCAACCATCGGTATCAGCAGCAGGACAAAGGCGAGGAAATACCAGATCGGATCCACGCCTCGCGGATCGATGAGTATCGCGTACAGCAACAGGCACAGGCCCGGGACCACCAGAAAGTACGGCAGCGCCCGCAGCATTTTGCCCAGCAGCAGTCTCAGCGGATGCGGCGTTGCGCCCGCCCGGGGCGCGTAGCACCAAAACAGCGGCGCCGCGGCCCACAACGCCAGGGAAATGGCCCAGGCCGCATCAATCGGGTTGGCGACGCGGTAGTCTTCGCGAATCACGAAGTAGTCGTAAATGTCCCCAATACACATCGCTGTGACAGCAGCGGCCAGCAATGCGACAGCGGTGCTGCCGACCCGGGCCTGCGGCTGCAACGCCACCGCGGTCACCGCGCCAAGGGCGAGCATATCGCCCAGCACATAGACGGTTGCGCCAAATTCAGGTAAACCGGCGCCCTTGGGGTCAATCGGGAGGAAGAAAAAGTAACCGCAGAACATCGCGGTAACCAGGCCCAGCACCAGCAGGTCAAATACGATGCTCCACAGATCCTCCCGCTGCCGCGACCCACCGGAGAGCTTCCACAGCCCCAGCAGCATTGGAGGGTACAGGAACAGGTAGAAAATATTGTCCAAATTGGAGAAAGGTGCATCGGGCTGAACCACGTCCCGCCACGCACCCGCCGCATCCCCAAGAAACCAGAAGGCTGTACCCACTCCAATGGAGAACCAGCCCGAACGCTCATGCCGCTCCAATGCCTGGTGCCTGGCTGCATAAAACATGCTGATGGCTGCGAGCAGCGTCATCGGCAGTGCCACCAGGCTGCCGATGAGCACGACGTTGGCAGGCCCGCCCCACTTGAAGCAAAGCCATGCAATATCGAGAAGAATGTAAATGACCAATCCCGCCAGGGCAGCACGGGCGCCGGCAGGGAAGTCCCTGATCTGGTTATAGGCGGGCGAAAGGTTAATCATCGCGATTCCACATTCAATGGGACTGTCAAAGTGTCCAGGTCAATGAAAACCATACATGAACGTTTATTCGCAGCCTTCGCTCACCACGCGAAGT
>CAYMXG010000054.1:7702-10899 GCA_964394115.1 uncultured Enterobacteriaceae bacterium
CCGGGCCAACCTTCAACTGCCTGCTTGAATTCCGCGCCGTGGCCTGGAGGTTCAGGCATCTCCTGCTGGCCTGCGCCGGGCTGCTGTCGGCGCCGCCGGCCATTGCCGCACTGCAGGGGGATCACCCGCCATTCTCCTATTACGAGATCGGAATCCAGGTCTATCCGCAGAACTTTGCCATCGCCCAGGACAATCGTTCCTTTGTCTACCTGGGCAACACCAACGGCGTGGTGATTTACGACGGCGAACAGTGGCAACTGGCCGAACTGCCCAACAAGCTACATGTACGTGCGCTGAAGACCGACGCTAACAATCGCATCTATGTGGGTGGGTATGATCAATTCGGCTACATGGAAATGGATGACCGGGGCAGCCCGCGCTTCCACGACCTCACGCACCTGTTCAAGGATCGGTTGGGCGGGACAGGGTTTGCGGATATCTGGGATGTCCTGGTCACGCCCCAGGGCGTTTTCTTCCGCGCACTCCGGCATCTGTTTCTGTATGACCCCAGGTCCGGCAACACCGGATTCTGGGAACATGAGGGGCGCTTCGGCGCCATCGCCTGGTATCGGGATGCGCCGCTGCTTCAATTTCGCGGGCAGGGGTTCAAGCAACTGCGGCAAGGTGAGTGGCGACTGGTCAGCGGCACCGAGTCATTGACGTCCCAGATACACACCGTGTTACCGCTGCCCGATGGTGGCCTGCTGGGCATCGGCGTGGATCCCGAGTGGCGGGAGATCAATGAACAAGGGGTCATCGCCCACCCCATGCCACCCGGGTTTCCACCCGCCGATACCGTTGTGTCCGGCATCGTGGCGCCCGATGGCACGTTGATCATGGGTACGCGGGACGGGTTCGTTCATTTCTACGATCCGGCGCAAAACAGCCATCACAGTGTGAACGTTGACCAGGGCTTCCTGCCGGACGTCATCCTGGGCCGCGATGGCGTGGTGCTTACCGTGGGCGATAGCGGCTTTTATGCCATCCCCTGGCCCTCGGAATGGACCCGGATTGATGCCAGCAACGGACTGAAAGGTTCCTTTGAGCGTATCCGCCAACATGGGGACAACTGGTACGTCCTGGGCAGCGGCGGAATATTTCAGTCGATCACCGGCGGCACCTTCATCCCGTTGAACTGGACCAGCCATGAAGCCTGGGACCTGATGCATCTCGACGATGGCACGGCGCTGTTTGCCGAATCCTATCGCCTCCTGTGGGTGCGCAAGGATGGCTTGCACCCGCTGTCCGATGACACCCTGTACCCGCGCCTGTTGCACCCGTCGCGATTCCATCGGGACATTGTCTATGTCGGAACGGAAAATGGGGTGGCGATACTCCAGCAGCGCGCGGATGACTGGCTACTCGTGCACCCACCCGCCTTGCGCGGCGTCAGGGTCAACAGCATCGTGGAGATTTCAGCGGGCGAGATCTGGGCCGGCTCCGAGGGTGCGGGGCTGTATCGCCTCTCATTGGCGCGGCCCGGGCAGGCCGATGCGCCATGGCGGGAGGCCGCAACGGAAGTGGGCCGGGAGCAGGGCATCACCTATGGGCAATTGCGGGATGCGTGGGTGGCGGAAAGCCCGGCCGGCGACGTGTTGGTTTCAACGCGGCGTGGACTATACCAATGGGATTCCGCGCGCTTCATACCAACCCAACTTGGTGGACTGGGGGCGCTGCGCGGTCCGGACGAGTTGCTCAGGCTGGCCTGGTCCGCGGACGGCAGCGCCTGGGCATACAGCGATAACAGGGTCTTCATCGCATCCGGAAATGAATGGACTGAAAAAGAGGCCAGCCGGATCCTGCATGGGGCGTTTCAGAGTCTGTCCTTCGACGGGCAGCGGGCGATATTCGGTGGCAACGCGTCGGTGATGATACTGGACGCAGGTGTCAACCAGGCCGATTTACCCCTGCCAAAACTGTCACTGATCCGGGTTGAACTTGAGCGGCGGAGTGGCGTGCGTGAACGCCTCGTGCTGGCCAGCCGTCCGGAGCTGGCCCGGGGCGACGGCTGGCTCCATATCGAGTTCAGCCTTCCGGATCTCAACCGGCCGCAGTCCGTCCGCTATCAATCCCGGCTGTTGCCGCTGGAAACCGGGTTCTCAGAATGGAGTGAAAGCAATCGCCTGTCCTACTTCGATCTCGCGCCGGGGCAGTACCGGCTGCTGATGCGCGCGCGGGACAGTCATGGCAACGTGATTGAGCGCCCTCCCTTTGACTTCTCCGTCATTCCGCCCTGGTATGCAACCGCGCCGGCGCGGCTGGCGCTGGGCGTTTTGCTACTGCTTTTATTCATGGTCGCGGCGCAGGCACTGGCCCGGCGTCGCTCACGGGCGCTGGCCACGGAAAACCTGCGCCTGGAAGGGATGGTGACTGTGCGCACCCGGGAACTGGAATCCGCCAACCGGCAGCTGGATTCCCTGGCCCACCTGGATTCGCTCACTGAGATTCCCAACCGCCGCCGCCTGGAGACGTATCTGAAGGAAGTCTGGCAACTGTCCGTGGAGCGCGGCCGCGAACTCGCGGTCGCCATCGTGGATGTGGACCACTTCAAGCAATACAACGATACCCACGGCCATCTGCAGGGAGACAAGTTGCTGAAGGAAGTGGCCGGCGTGCTCTCCCACAGTCTTCGCCGCGCCGAGGACCTGGTTGCGCGCTACGGCGGCGAGGAATTCCTGCTGGTGTTTCCGGGTGCGGACAGTTCAATCACCATGAGTGTCGCCGAGACGGTGCGCAAGCGAATCGCCGACTCGGATTTCGGCATTACGGTGTCAATCGGTGTCGCCGTGTCATCTCCGGAAAAGGGCGGCGACATCCAGGCACTGCTGGTGGCCGCTGACGCGGCGCTGTATGCGGCCAAGAACGGGGGGCGAAACCGGGTGGTCATGGCGCCCTGACCTGGCGGTAACGGAGCCCATTACCACGCGCCGGCGACGGGTGCAGCGCCACTCAGGAAGCGCGCGGCAATCCGCCGAATCTCGCGTAATACCCCGCGTCAGGCGCCGGCAATGTTTCATGCGGCGCACCCATTTCCCTCCGCAAGTACTCCACTGCACCGCGCTGAACCAGCCGGTACAGACTCGAGGTGAGATCCCTGGCGGCGCGGCCCGGCCAATCCGCCGGCAACAATTCATCGGGCAGGTCCGTGTCGTGCAGCAGGATGCGGCGATATTCATGGATCAACAATGTGCGCAACT